>CAQHJP010000012.1 GCA_948801035.1 uncultured Bacilli bacterium | reverse complement strand
TTGATACAAAATATGTAAATGGTAGTGGCACTATAAGTTGTATAAATGGTGAAATTACTTGTCCTGAAAAACGTGTATATAAATAATTATAACCAAATATAGTTATGAGTATTGGAATAATACTACCAAGTACACCTAAAAATAAGCCTTCAAATATAAATGGAATTTTTATATTTGTATTAGAAGCTCCAACAAGTCGCATAATTTCTATTTCTCTTTTTCTTGAAAAAATAGTTATTTTAATTGTATTAGCTATTAAAAATGCCGTTACTAAAATAAGAGCTATTACTACACCATAACTTATATTTTTAACAATATCAAATACAGATACTAATTGTTCTACCATTCCCTCACCATATTTAACATTTAAAACTCCATCTAACTTTTCTATTTCCTTTGCAACATTTTCTAAATGTTTTATATCTGTTACCTTTACATGAAATGTATCAGAAAGTGGATTTAACTCTCTTGTAGTAGCATTTTGTAAAACAATTTTATAATCTTCACTACTAGCCATCATATCTTCTCTAATCTGCATTTTATCAATAAATTTAAAATCATTTAAATCTACATAATCTATAACTTTTATTTTGTTAGATAAATCAGGAATATCTTCCTCTTTAATTTCTCTTTGTAAGAATACTACAATAGTCATCTCTTTTTCTACTGATGCAGTAAAATTATTTACATTAAAAGATAATATTATTGCTATAGAAACAACTAGTAATGTAATTATTATACAAGCAATTGATGCAATGGAAAGTGAAAAGTTTCTAAACACACTTTTAAAAGAATCTTTTATACTTCTTGTTAAAATTCTAATTGCCTTCATGTTTATACTCACCCTCCTTATAATCTTTAAGTACTCTACCAGAATCTAGTAATATTACTCTTTTTTTCATTTTGTCTACTATTTCTGTATCATGAGTAACCATAATTATAGTGGTACCTAATTTATTAATTTCTTCTAATACCTTCATTATTTCCATACTCGTTACTTCATCTAAATTTCCTGTTGGTTCATCACAAATTAATAGTTTAGGTCCATTTACTATTGCTCTGGCTATAGCAACCCTTTGTTGCTCACCACCTGATAATTGATGAGGATAATTTTTGGCCTTATTTTTAAGTCCAACAAGTTCTAATGCTTTCAAAACTTTTTCATGTATTTCACTATTTGAAAGTCCAAATATTTCTAAAGCAAACGAAACATTTTCATATACTGTTGATTTAGGTAACAATTTAAAATCTTGAAATACTACGCCTATTTTTCTTCTTATTTTATAAACATTTCTATTTTTTAATTTTCCAACATCAATTCCACCAATGTTAATTATTCCACTGGTTGGTTTTTCCTCTCTATATAACATTTTAATTAAAGTTGATTTGCCACAACCTGTTGAACCAATTATAAAAACAAATTCTCCTTTTTCTATGCTAAGATCTATGTCAAAAACTGCTGTAACTCCTGTTTTATATGTTTTTTTAGCATCTTTTATTTGTATAAAACTCATTTAATCACCTACTTACTTCCTAAAACCTCATAAACATCTGAAACCATTATAAGTGCTTTAGGATCAATTTTTAAAACCCCTTCTTTTACAGTTATGTATTCTCTTGTTGGAACAATGCACATAATAATTTTAATCTCATTGCCTGTATAACCACCACGAGCTGATAACACTGTTACTCCATGACTTAATTTAGATATCAAAAATTTTTTAACATCTGTTTCATATTCAGTTATTATTTCAAAAGTTTTAGACTCTGATATTCCTATCATTACTCTATCTATTACAATACTTATAATATAAACTGCTAATATAGAATATATTACAGTTTGAATACCAAAAGTTAAAAATCCAAGTGATATTATTACCCCATTAGTAATAAGCATACATGTACCTATTGGTCTTTTTAAAAATTTAGATAAGAGTTGGTTTACAACATCTGAACCACCCGTTGAATAATTATATCTATAAACAATACCTGAGCCAATACCATTTAATATAGCTCCACATAAAATAAGTACAACAATATCAAGTGATGTAAGATCTATATAAGGTGTTATATAAGAAGTTAACTCAACAAACAAAGGATATAAAATTGAGCCTATAATAGTTCTTTTAGTGGATTTAAATCCTAATATAGTCAAACTTAATACAACTAATATACTATAAGAAATAATCATAAATAAAGATGGTTTTATTCCAAACAAATTATTTGCAATTACAGAAAGTCCACTAAAACCTACTACTATATTATTTGGTAATAAAAATAAATTAAATGCAAACGCAACTATAACTGATCCAATAACAAGCATCACAAAATCCAATAATTCATTTCTTTTTAAGTCATATACTTTTTCTTTTTTCTTAAACAACATATTACCTAATTCCTTTCAAACAACTATTTATAAATATATCTATATCACCATCTAAAACTTTTTCAACATTAGCTACTTCTACTTTAGTTCTTAAGTCTTTAACGAGCGTATATGGACACATTACATAGTTTCTTATCTGTGACCCAAAATTAATATCGCTTTCCTCACCTTTTAAACTTTTAAGATCTGCTTCCTTTTTTTCAAGTTCTATTTTATATAATTTACTTTTTAATATTTCTAAAGCTTTTTCTTTATTTTGGATTTGACTTCTTTCATTTTGACACGTTACTACTATCTTAGTAGGCAAATGAGTTATTCTAACTGCAGAATCTGTTGTATTAACCCCTTGTCCACCTGCACCTTGTGATCTATACACATCTATTCTTATATCACTTGGATCAATTGTAATATCAATATCACTTTCCTCAAAATATGGTGTTACATCAACAGATGCAAAAGATGTATGTCTCCTTGAATTAGAATCAAAAGGTGAAATTCGAACTAATCTATGTACACCTTTTTCATTTTTTAAATAACCATAAGCATTGATTCCATGTACAATAAAGGTTACACTTTTAATTCCTGCTTCTTCGCCTTTTTGCATATCTAAAACTTCATACTTATATTTTTTTTTATCACACCATCTATAGTACATTCTATAAAGCATCATTGCCCAATCACAAGATTCTGTTCCACCTGCTCCAGGATGTATTTCTATAACAGCATCATTTTTATCATATGTACCATTTAATAAAATAGAAATAGATAAATTTTCTAAATCAGATTTAATCGTATCTATATCTTCAATTAATATACTACTAAATTCTATATCGTTTATAAGTTCTAAATTAGAATAAATTTTATTTTTTAAACTTTTAGCATTTTCTATTTTATTTTTTAAGTAATTTACCTCTGATATAACATTTCCAGCCCTCTTTTGATCTTGCCAAAAATCAGGCTCATTCATAATATTTTCTAATTGTTTTATCCTAGATTCCTTTTTACTTACTTCAAAGTAACCCCCATAAGCTATCAATTTCTATTTTATAATCATTATATATCTTATTTAAATCTATATCCATATAATCACCTATTTTAATTTTATCATAAAATATACAATTTTTAATTATTTAATTAAAATTATTTTATTTTTTTTAACAAAATATACATTTTTACTATACTTCATAAAAGGTGTATCCACAAAAGAATCAGTATAAAAATTATCTATTTTTTTATCACCATATATTTTTTTATATTGTAAAACCTTATTCTGACCTAAATTAATAAACTCAACTTTACTTTCTAAAATATTATATTTAGTAGAAATAATATTTTTTGTATTTAATTTATCAGATATATAATTAATCAAAAAATCTGGACAACCTGTTATAATTAAATCATCTTTTTTAACTAGCTTTAATATTTCTGGTTTTAATTTTTTTATATTTTTTTTCCAAAAAAGTTTAACTAATTCTTCTATTTTATAATTAGATGTTTTAACAGCATAATTTATAATAGAAGATGATAGATCATATATTTTATCAATACTAATTTTATTAAGTTTATATTCAATTAATTTTTTAATCACTTTAGGTAAAAATTTTAATAATTTTTTATTTTTTATTAAGCAAAAGATAAAAAAGTCATATATACTTTCACCATCATAAATTGTGTTGTCAAAATCAAATGCATTCATTTTTAAATCCTTTCAAAAAGAAGATTTTTAAATCCTCTTTATTACAAAGTACTTACATTCATAAGCACATAATTCTTTTATATATAAATCTATTTTACTATAATCATTTATATCATTAAAAATAGGATTAGTTTTATTACAAAAACCTTTTAACCTTAATTTAGAATATGCCCAGTCCCCTAAAATATAATCATAAGAAGCAAAATAATCTGTATATTTTTTTGTAAGTTCTTCTAGGTCAAAACCATCTTTATAATTTTTTTCTAAAACATAATTATTGTTTTCTAAAGTTATATTCTTCATTTAGTACTCCTTTTTAAATGCATCACTTAACTCACTATATTTAGATAAACTAGAACTTCCATTCCATGTCATATATCCAGATCTTAATCCTGCATCATATAGCGCTTTTATTTCTTCTGATACCATATATGAGTCATAAGATGTTTTAGGTGATTTATTTGTATCATAAGCCTGAATCCAATTTCTTACTTTAGCTGGTGTTTTAATTTCATTTTGTCTTTTAACTACATAATTAGTTGCCCAAAAATTTAATAATTTATAAGGTACTGTCCATACAACTGATGTAAATTCATATTCATATTTTGAAAAATGATCTGGATATGGCATTGGACTTATTACATCAGCTATATTTGAAATAGCTGGAAAATATTGCCCATAAGCTGTAACATAATTATGTGCAGCTTCTCCAAACACATCTATTGAAACATAAGCTCCCACTTTATGTACCTCATCACATGCATACATAACAAATCTTTGTATTGCTTGAGCTTTTTCCTCATTATAAGTATTTCCATAGCTAATTAAACCATCTTTTTCTAATGTTCTTACTCTATCTGGAAACCTTACATAATCAAATTGTATTTCATTGAATCCCATTTCTTTTACAGATTCTACAGCAAGACTTACATTAAATTCCCAAACATTTCTTTTATATGCACTTGGCCAAAAAGAACCATCATGATTATAACTTTCATTTGTAGTTGTATCTAAAATTGTATCTTCAGGATGATCTTTTGCATAATAACTATCTTTAAAAACTGTAATTCTTCCTATTACATAAAAACCTTCATCTTTTAGTTTTTTTATAGCTTTTTTATAAGTTTCATAACTATTAATAGCTTTGTTATAATTAGTAGGAGAATAAACTTCCATAGATTTTGCTGGGTATGCTGGTGATGTATTATCTTTTATATCAACAACAAAAGCATTGATGTTACTTTCTTTTGCTATTTTTATATATTCATCTATCTTATTTACAACACCTGAATTTACATATAAAGCTCTAACTTCATCAGGCATTACATTATCAGTAAAATTAGGTTTTTCATAAGGATAATAATCTAAATTAGCAGCTGAACCTCCTCCTAGAGTATCACCTCTTGATTCATGATATGAATATACTTCGTTAAACATTATTATTGCATCTTCATAATTATTAACTAAATATTTTGCATAAACATATCCTTCTAAATCATTATATTTTACTTTATACATATTAACAGAACCATCGCTTAATAATTCGTCATAACCAATTATTTGTAATTTTTCTCCTTTTTCTACTTGTGATTTTATTTTAATAGAATCAGAGTTTTCATATAAAGTTACTGGAGTTCTTACATACATAACACTTTCTTTTACAATATCATCTTTATTTTTAGTTAAATTATCTTCACTTATATAAAATACTTTCTTATTATAAATAATTTTATAATATTTTAAATCATTAATATCAACTTCACTTAAAGTTTTAATTTCTATACCCCTAGGTATGTTATCTTTAGTAAGAGTAACACTATCAGTATAAACTTCTACACTAGATGAACTTCCACGTACGTAAAAATTTTCTGATACAAATATGTCTTTAACAAAATTGAAAGTTTTTAAAAGTATAAAAAAGCACAAAAAAGAAATTAGAATTACTCCTAATACAAATATAAATACACGATCATATCTTATCTTTTTCTTCCTTACTTTTTTCATACTACCACCTATTATTAGTATAGCATATATAATTTTTTTATTCAATTGGAAGAGTAAGCGATGCTGAATTTTGATTTATTCCATTTAAATAGTAGTTAGGTACACTTCCTTGTACTAGTTTTATAGCAACAGGAACTGATGAAGATATTTCAATTTTACTTGTAGTAAAAGGAAGAATTACTTGCTCAGTTAAATTTAAAACTATATTTATCTCAACAACAGCATTATTAATACCATAATCTGTTACCTTAGTATTTATATAACTAACTATATCTCCTACTAAACTTAATTTGACAGGTATTAAAGGTCCAATGTTAGCTAAAAAAGAGGAGCCAAAAATAACTCCTGAAGGAATTTCATATATAATACCTTTTTTTAAATTATCCATATCATAATCTATTAAATCTTCTTTATCTAAATCAAGTAATTCAACTTTTCCTTTTTCGATATACTTTAAATTAACTTGTATACTATTTGTAACTTTTGTTAAAATCTTATTAACTGTAATTGGATTAAAATCTATAGTTTTTATTTCCTGATTTAAATCCCTTGTTATTATAAATAATTCATCTATATCAATATTTTCAGTTACATTTTTTGATATAGCGTTATTTATAACTATACTTGCAAGTTTCCTAGATTCTAGCGATGCATAATCAAATAGTATAGGAGTTAATTTAGAATTTAAAAATTTTAAAATATATAAAGTTGAAAAAATAATTAATAAAATCACTACTATAATAAGTTTAGATTTATTTAGCTTTTTAAATTTATCTAACTTTTTAAATAAATATACTCTTCTTTTTAAATGCATTCTTTTCATATTAAATATTATGAATATTCATGAGTATTAATACCATAATATAAGTGGTGATTATATGAAAAATGTAATATCTAAAAATCTAATTATTGTAAGTTTAAATACTTCATTATATGATATAGCTTTAATTATGAAAAATTATGATGTAGGTTTTATATTAGTAAGTAATGAATCTAAAATAGTAGGAGTTTTAACAGATAGAGATATAGTTGTTAAAATACTTGCAAATAAAGATTTTAAAATAGATGGCTATTTATCAGTACCTATTTATATTGATATAAATTGTAGTATTAATGAAGCACTAGATAAAATGAGTCATGAAAAAATAAAAAGATTAATTGTTTGTGATAATAAAAAAGTGGTAGGAGTTTTATCAATTTCAGATTTACTTATGCATAACTATGATGTACTTAATACTATTAAAAGTATATATCAAATAAATAAAAATACTGATTCATACGATACAAAAGTAAATGATTTTTACTTATAACCTCTTAGCTTTTTTATTTCATATAACTCACTTATAGTAACAAATTGAAATCCTTTTTCTTTTAAATATGGAATTAATTTTTTTAATGATTCTACAGTAGTTTTATAGGTATCATGAAAAAGTACTATATCTAAATCATCTATATCATCTTTAACTCTGTTATAAATTTTAGTAGAATTTTTTAATTTCCAATCCAAACTATCCACATCCCATAAAACTATTTTCAAATCAGTAGTTTTTTTTATTTTATTATTAATAGAACCATATGTTGGTCTTAAAAGTGTAGGAGTATAATTTGTATATTTATATATTAAATCTTGTGTTTTTTCTATTTGTGATTTTATTTCATTAACGGAAAGTTTTGATAACCATTTATGATTATATGTGTGATTCCCTATCTCATTTCCATTTAATATTATTTTATTTAAAGTATCCTTATAAACTTCAACTTTATTTCCTAAAACAAAAAAAGTAGCACGTGCATCATATTCTTCTAATACATCTAAAATACTTGATGTGTATTTACTAGGTCCATCATCAAAAGTTAAAGCTACAACTTTCATATAAGGATCTACATTATAAATTTTTGAACTTTCTTTAAGATCATTTATGTTAAAAACATCAGTAGTTTTAGTTTTCTTATATGTAAATGTTTTCGTATCATTAAAAATAAAATCATCTGAATTTATATAGGTATTTATTAATACTGTTATATCATTATTTTCTATTTACTCATAATCAATATTAAGTTCTGATTCATTTTTACTATTTTTATATTTATTCTTAAAATCT
>CAQHJP010000011.1 GCA_948801035.1 uncultured Bacilli bacterium | reverse complement strand
TTAGAAAAAGGTTTACTTTTAAAAAATCCTCTATTTGCTGAAAGTGGAGAAGGGTGCGCAGATTCTATTATATAATGTTTTTTATTTGTAATTAATTCTTTTTTACTACGTGCATAACTTCCCCACAAAATAAATACTACTGGTTCTTTTTTATCATTTATTAATTTAATTATATTATCTGTAAATATTTCCCATCCTACATTTTTATGAGAAAGAGGTTTATCCTTTTCCACAGACATTATAGAATTTAATAAAAGTACTCCTTGAGTGGCCCACTTGGTTAAATTATTAGTTTCTGATTTTACTTTTAAATCATCATAAAGTTCTTTAAAAATATTATTTAGTGATGGAGGTCTTTTCACACCATCTAAAACTGAAAAAGATAAACCATGAGCCTCTCCTTCACCATGATAAGGGTCTTGTCCTAATATAACCACTTTAACCTCATTATAATCTGTGTATCTTAAGGCATTAAAAATGTCTTTATATTGTGGATAACATATTTTGTTTTTATACTCGTTTTTAACAAACATTCCTAATTTTTTAAAATAATCTTTCTCAAATTCATCTTTTAATACAATATCCCAATTTTTATTAATTTTACTCATACTACCACCACTTATATTTTAACACATTTATTATATCTTTCATACTCTCTTATCACATGTTTTTTTAACTTCAAACTAGCATATATATTTACCAAAGCAAGTAAACTTGTTAGTATATTTACAATATTCCACAAAGTAGTAGCTTTGCTAATTGATCCTATAATTATCACAACAAAGGTAATAATTTTGAGTATTAACAAACCTTTTTTATTTATTTTGGGAAATAATGACTTTAAACTTGATTCCCCATCATAATATCCTGATAATATGGTGGAAAACGCAAATAATATAATAGATATTATAACTATACTATTTCCAAAAGAACCCAAATGAAGCTTAAAGGCTTGCTGAGTTAATTCTATCCCATTTACAATATTTAAATCTGTGCTACTAGTTGATAATATTACAAGTGCAGTTGCTGTACATATTAAAAATGTTGTTATATAAATTCCAATCATTTGAACAAATCCTTGCCTTGCAGGATAATCTGTATACACACTAGAAGATGCTATTGCGCCTGTACCGAGACCTGCTTCATTTGAAAATATTCCCCTTTGAACACCTATTATCATAGATTCTATAATTCCAAACCCAAATGCTTTAAAATTAAAAGCAGAAGATATTATATTTTTAAATATTATTGGCATTAAGTCAAAGTTTTTTATAATTATAAAAAATGAGGCTAAAACGTATAAAAATGTCATAAAAGGCACTAAAAACTTTGAGGCTTTTGATATATTTTTTATTCCACCCGATATTATTAATAAAGAAATTATTGCAAGTACAATGCCTACTATAACTGGGTTTATTTTGAAAGAACTTGTAATAGATGCAGCAATTGTATTAGATTGTATACTTAAAAATCCTCCTATATAACTAAAAATTATTATTATAGAATATAGTTGGCTAAGTTGTTTGCTTTTTACACCTTCCTTTAAATAAAAACTGGGTCCACCTACTAACTCGTCTTTATATTTTTTTTGATAAACATTTCCAAGCAAAGTTTCTACAAAAGCAAGTGGAGCTGATAAAAAGCCTACTATCCAAAGCCAAAATATACTACCTACTCCACCTAAATGAATTGCTATGGCAACCCCAGCTATACTTCCAACACCTATTCTGCCGCCTAATACAACCATTAAAGATTCAAATGGTGTTATTTTACTATGACTTCTATTTGTTAAATTTTTGAACATATCTTTGAATCTAAATTGTACAAATTTTAGCTTATATGTATAATAAATTCCTGAATATACTATAAAAACAGTTGCAATAGTCCAAAGTATACTATCAAATATTTTAAGCATATTATCACCTATTTAAATATATTAAAAATTAATTTTATTATACAAAAAAACAAAATAATTAAAATTTTGTTTCATCTTTATATTTATTTACTATTTCATTTAAAATTGACATCTTATTATCAAGAGTTTTTATAGTAAGTGAGCAGTTATATAACTCTTTTATTATTTCCTCTGGTATTTCAGTTGGAAATTTATAATGTATTTTATGATCTAAACTTGCCCAAAAGTCCATAGCACTTGTTCTAATTTGTATTTCTGCTTCTACAAGTTCTTCCTTATTATTCAAATATACAGGTACATAAACTATCAAATGATAGCTACTATATCCAGACTTTTTAGGATGGGATATATAATCTTTTTTTTCTTTAATTTTGATTTGTTTAGAATTTTCTATCATTTTAACAATATCTTCAATATCGGAAACAAAAGAACAAACTATTCTAATACCTACCATATCATGTATATGGTGTGTTAAATTAAATAGATTTATTTCATAATTTTTCTTTTGTAATTTTTTTATAGCACTTTCTTTACTTTTCATTCTAGATTTTATGTGTTCAACTGGATTGTACTTATTTTGAAATTCATATTCGTCTATAAGTATCTTTATTTCCGTTTCAAGCATATTAAGTGCAAATTTATATTTTAACATTTCGTAATTTAATAATTCATCTGATATTTCCAAAATATCCCACCTTTACAATATATCTGATATACTTTTAAATATATCTATACTAAGTTGTTCTGCTCTGCATGTTAAATCTAAATTATATCTTTTTAGTACTTCTTCTATTTTATCTAAATCATAATCTTTTAGATTATTCTTTAAATTTTTTCTTTTATATTTAAAACTATCACGTACTAACTTAAAAAATTTTTCTTTGTTTTTTAGTTTAATAATATCTTTTTTTACAAATTCTACTACTATACTATCTACATTAGGTTTTGGCATAAAAACATTTCTTGATACATCAAGTACTTTTTTTACATTAAAATAATAATTTAAATAAACTGTTAATGATGAATACTCTTTTGTGTTAGGATTTGCTTTAAATCTATCTCCTACTTCTTTTTGAACCATCACAACAATTTTATCCACCTCTATTTTACTTTCTATTATCTTTACCAATATGGGTGTTGTTATATAATAAGGTAAATTAGCTACAACATATAGCTTATCATATTTATATGTTTTTATTTTTGAAATTATATCTGATTTTAAAAAATCTTCATAAACTATTGAGATGTTATCAAAATCTTTTAAATTTTCTTCAAGTATAGGTTTTAAAGTAACATCCACCTCATAACATAATACATTTTTTGCGAAATTAGCTAGCTTATATGTTAAAGATCCTGCACCTGGCCCTATTTCTAAAACTAAAGTGTCTTTATCTATTTGAGCTTTTTGTATAATAGAATCTATTATATTTTCATCTATTATGAAATTTTGCCCAAATTTCTTTTTAAAATTAAAACTATTTTTATCCATTACATCATTCATTATCTTTGGTGAATACTTCATATTACCTCCAAAATATTAAAATGAGGACTACCATCCCCATCTTTGCACTTCATATATTACTTCTCCACTCATATCTGTTGTTTTTGCAACCATCTCTTCTTTTTCTGTAGAATAGGCAACATCAAAGTGGTATACTCCACGTTCTAAATTTTTTCTCATATCATATCCAGTATCTAGTACTATTCCCATAAATTGTCCTAAAGTTTTACTATTTACTTTTACTATAGTACCACATGGAAATTCAGATAATGCTGCAGCTAACACTCTAACTTGCCCATACTGTGAATCATTATAATAAATTCCATCAGTAATTAAGTTAAAAGAAGATTTATCTAGTGTCTTGCAAGCTACAATTCCCATTCCATTACAAGTAGAACAATCGGGGCCATATCCAGTTATAACACCAGTATATAGGCCTTTTTTTGCTGTGCCGACTTCTACTTGTTCATCAATCACCTCAGAAAGAGTTATTACACTTCCATCAGGATTTTTAAATACAACACCATTTTGCCCAGTTACTTTGACATTAACTGTATCACTAGGTAGAGAACTATTATAAGTAGTTAGTACTTTATAAGGTATTACTTCAGCTTCTACTGATGTATTCCTTGTTGAGGCATCAACTATTTCGTACGACGTATTATCAATATTTATTCCTAGAAAATTTGATAGAGATACAACTAAGAAACAAGTCCATTTACCTAATAATTTTAGTAAATAAAAGTTCATTAATTTCACCTCTTATTTTTATGTTTCACATAAATAATTTTATCATAAATACATATCTAAGTCAAATTGACTAATAGCATTTTCATATGTTTTAGATAACACTTCCTCTATAGAAATATTTTTAATTTGAGCTATTTTTAAAGCTACATAGTATACATTATATGGTTCATTTTTCTTTCCTCTAAAAGGTTCGGGACTAAGAAAAGGGCTATCAGTTTCAAGAAGTAAATAATCTAAATCTATATTAGTTATTACTTCTATTAATTTTTTAGCATTTTTAAATGTAATTACTCCACCTATTCCAAGTTTAGAATTTAATTTGATAAATTCCTTTGCACTTTCAACCGAACCACTATAACAATGTATATCTTTTTTTATTTCTTTATAACTTTTTAATATATTAAGTGTATCTTCTACAGCATCTCTACTGTGTATAACTACTGGCTTATTATATTTTTTTGCTAAATCTAATTGATACATAAAAATCTTTTTTTGTAAGTCTATATTAGTTTTATCAAAATGATAATCAAGTCCTATTTCTCCTATACCAACTATTTTATCATCCATTAAATGTTTTTCAATAAAATTAAAAGTCTCATCATTTATACTATTTAATTCTTCTGGATGTATTCCTAAAGTACCGTAAACGTTTTTATATTTTTTACAAAGAGATAATACTTCTTTATTATCGGTATCATTAGTTCCACTTACTATAATTATATTATTTTTCATTTTTTTTATTACTTCTTCTACATCAGGGTAAAATTGTTTAAAAATGTGACAGTGTGTATCAATCATTTTAATACCTCCAAAATAATTATATCATATAAACAAAAAAAGCCTTACATATTATGCTTTTTAATAAAATAATGTGTTACTAAGACGAATACAGCAACTAAATAAAGTAAATCATAAATACTATAATTTACAAATAAACTTACAACTGCAAATACTACTGGTAAAAATGTCAAAACGGCTATGCAAGTTGCATTTTTGTAGTCCATATAAAGCCCCTTTCTTGAAGTACAGCAAAAACAATATAACACAAAATTTGACATACAAACAACATTTTAATACAACAAATATTGACATTTTACGTTATTTTACACTAATTTTCTAAATATTGCTCTAGAATTTTACTGATTATTTTAGCAATTTTTAAATCAAATTCATCAACATCTTCTAAAGAATATACTATGCTAGCACCTAATATATCTCCACCAACTATTATTGGACATAAAGCAAATTTTAAATTTTCTATAGTACTTTCAGTTAATCTAAAATCCTCTTTTTTTATAGTTTCTTCCCTTTTTAATATTAAATTTAATAAATCTTTGCTTATCTTATTATTTAAATATTCTTTTTTAAATATACCAGATATAGCTAATATTTCATCAAGATCAGTAATTAACATATTTTTTTTACTACTTAAATAAACTGCATCTGTAATATTTATAGCCAAATCACTTATTTTTTTTATTATTGAATATTTTTTTAAAATTATTTCTTCCTTTTCAACGAATATTTCTAAATTTTCTCCATCTTTTATTCTTAAACTTTTTCTTATCTCTTTAGGTACTACTATTCTCCCAAGCTCATCTATTCTTCTGATTATTCCTGTTTTCATAATACCTTCTTTCTTATAATAGTTTGTACTTATTTTTTTCTAATATACGAAAAAAAAGCTTATAATGCTTTTTTAATTACAAATAATAAATCTATTAAATAATAAATAAAATGTTTGTCTAAATCTTTTATTGGCAGTGTTATAACTAAATTTTTAAATACCAGATTAAATTTAAATTTTGGATTTATTTGAAGTGTATCTATAAATAATTTTTCTCCATTGATATTATTTAATAATTCTTTATCGATAGTTAGCTCAATTTTATCTGTGTATTGTTTTATTTTAGTTATTTTTAATTTAGCTGCTAAATTTTCAAACCATTCTTCATACATATAAATAATTAATTTATCAGATAGTTTACCAAATCTATCTTCAAGTTCTTCTTTTACTTGTATCAATTTTTCATAGCTATCTATTTCATTTATTTTTTTATGTATTTCTATTTTTAATTCTTCATTATCAACATAAGAATCTGAAACTGTTGTTTCTACATCTATTAATGGATTATTAGATTCTACTACTTTAACTTCTTTTCCATTTATTTTATCTATTTCTTCTTTTAACATTCGCATAAATAGTTCAATCCCTACACTATCTATAAAACCAGATTGTTCACTTCCTAGTATATCTCCAGCACCTCTTATTGATAAATCTCTCATCGCAATTGAAAGTCCACTACCAAGTTCAGTAAACTCTTTTATAACATTTAATCTTTTCTTAGCTACATCAGTTAATATTTTTGAACTATCATACATTAAATAACAATAGGCTATCTTATTAGTTCTTCCAACTCTACCACGTAATTGATATAATTGAGATAAACCAAATAATTCTGCTTCCAGTACTATTAACGTATTAACATTTGGAATGTCTATTCCTGTTTCTATTATGGTTGTACAAATTAATATGTCGTATTTTTTATTAATAAAATCTAACATAATTTTTTCTATTTCATTTTTATTCATTCTACCATGTGCTGAAACTATTTTAGCATCAGGAACAATACTTTTAATTTCAGATACTTTTTTATCCATATCTTCAATTCTATTGTGTAATATATACACTTGACCATTTCTTGAAAGTTCCTTATATATAGCATCTTTTATTATTTTTTTATTATATGATACAACATAAGTTTGTACAGGATATCTATCACTAGGAGGTGTTTCTAAAGTTGATAAACTTCTTACACCAGATAAAGACATTTGAAGTGATCTTGGTATAGGAGTTGCTGATAGTGCTAAAACATCTATGTTGTTTCTAAACTCTTTTAATACCTCTTTATGTTTTACTCCAAATCTTTGCTCCTCGTCTATAATTAATAACCCTAAATCTTTAAATTTTATTTCTTTATTTAATATTTTATGTGTACCAATTAATAAATCTATTTTCCCTTCACTTAACTGTTTCATTATTTCATTAGTTTCTTTAGCACTTACAAACCTATTAAGCAGTCTAATATTTACAGGAAATGATTTAAATCTTTCACAGGCATTTTTATAATGTTGTGTTGAAAGAATTGTAGTAGGACACAACAAGGCTACTTGTTTTTTAGACAATATAGCTTTAAATGCTGCTCTAAAAGCTACTTCTGTTTTGCCATACCCAACATCGCCACATAAAAGTCTATCCATAGGATGTTCACTTTCCATATCTTTTTTTATTTCATCTGTTACTTTCAACTGATCCATAGTTTCTTCATAAATAAATTCTTTTTCAAAAGCAATTTGATTTTCATCATCCAAAGAAAATGCAAATCCTTTTTTTGATTCTCTTAATGCATATAAGTTTAAAAGTTCGTGGGCTATATCCTCAACTTTCTTCTTAGTACGTAATTTAATTTTTTCCCATTCACCAGAGCCAAGTTTACTTAGTTTTGGTACATATGCATCACTTGATGAATACTTACTTATTAAATCTATTTTTTCAACAGGAATATATAATTTATCTGAATCTTTATATTCTAATTCAATATAATCTTTTAAAAGCCCATTTTTAGATATAGTTTTAATACCTTTATATCTACCAATCCCATGAGTTTGATGTACTATATAATCCCCTAGTTCTAATTTAGTTATATCTTTAATTCTAGTGCCATACTTAAAATTAGTTTTATATGAATGATTATGATTTTTATTAAATATCTCATATTCACTAATAAAAACATTACCATTAAATATAAAACCTTCAGAAATATTTTTTATAATTACATTTATGTGATTTTTAAAAATATCTGTTTCATTTGCAAAAACAGCATTTTCAATTAAATCTAAGATTTTATTAACCTGATATCTATTTGATACACATATAATTACTGTTTTTTTATCCTTTATATATTTATCAAGTATGTTTTTTATAGTATCTAATTTGTCAAAATTATCAAAAAGTTTATATGAATCATAGTTTTTTGAAGCAAAATCACTATTAGAAAAATTTATATAATTTTTAAGTAGTGTAGACGGTTCATGCATAAAAGGTGTTTTAGTATCAATTTGTGAAGATAAACAAAAATCTAATATATCTTCTTTTAAATTTTTATATGTGACATCAATATCATCA
>CAQHJP010000010.1 GCA_948801035.1 uncultured Bacilli bacterium | reverse complement strand
TGACTATAAGCTTCTTCAAATGTTATTTGCATAATCTAACCCCCTAACGAGTTTAGTATTATACAAAATTTTATGTTTTTGTCAAATTCACCTCACTTTCATTAATTTATATTTTAAAGTAATAAATTAAAAAAAGCAATATAAATTGCTTAAATAGTTGCTATACTTTAGGTTATGAATGGAAAGGAGCTAATAATTATGTTTTTAAAAATTATTAAAATATTAATTATTATTAGAATACTTACTAAATAGTATGCTTATGCTTCAAAAATATTCATTCACGGACTTTATTTATTTTATTTTTTTCATAACCTAAAGTATAGTAATTATTAAAATTAATAACTACTATCATTTAAAATATATTCTTTATAATTAACTTCATCACCGTAAAAATCTTCATAATTTCTAGAATATTTTAAAATATGTTCCTTATCAAATAATAAACAATAGGTTCTAAAATCTTCAAGTTTAGATAAATCTAATTGATATTCAATAGGTTTTATTAAATTGCTTGAATAAAAATATCTTCTTTTAGAAAATAACCTATTATCAATGTCTTTAGTCATATATTTTGACATATAACCAATTACATTAATATCATTAACACTAAAAACACTACTAAAACCATTTTTCCAATACATAACATCATATTTATTTTCTTCACCTAATTGAGGTATAATTATTTCGGAATTTCCTATTTCTAAATTAGTTAATAAATGATAATGAACTGCACCACGTTTTTGAAACTCTGGTACACATATATAAGCAAAATCTTTATATATTTTTTTTACTCTAGTTCGCCAATTAGCAAATTTCTTATTTGCTATATTTACATCAGTAATATTATCTTTAAATGTTAAAGTTATAAATGATTTAAATGTATTTAAATTACATTGTATTAATCTTTGGAATTGCATTTTAGTTCTTTCAATATTTTTTAAACTTATTTCTTGTAATTCATTAGTATTTTTATAAGATTTATTATAATTATCTATAGGCAATACTTTTTTATCTTTAAATTTAACTAAATTTTTATCTGATATTTTTCTTAATTTTTTATATTCATATACATGTTTATATGTATTACAATCAATAACCTTTAAATTTACAAATTTAATATTTGTCGCAGATATGAGACTGCTATCGAGTAACCTATGGAGTACCTCGTGCTCCTTAAAGTTCCTTATTAAACTTTCATGATGATATCTTTCTTTATATGGTATTTTGGGCTTAAAATAGACCTCTTTGTCTTCCATAGTATATATAAGTCCTAAAATTTACGTATATAGGTTGATAAGGCATAAACACAATAGTGTTTACACCTTAAACCATTATACTTTTATGATATGTCAACTACATAGCCGGCATATACTCGCCTTAAGGCTCCGTTATTCCGTTATTCCGTTTGACATATTATGTTATAGCTATGCACCAAAAGGCAAGGCCTTTTTTGGTGCTATAGCACGTTAATCATTATCTTCGAACATAGTCTTTAGATAATTAATGTCTGTCTTAAATTCAGTCCATAGACCACGATTAAGTAGCGGCTTATCATAGTTATATTTAGCTAGATATCTACTATCGTAACTACCATATATTTTGCTGCGTAAGAATATTTTTGTTATCTTCTTATACTCGAAAGGCAACTTTTTACGTTCTTCTCTAGATTTAGGTATATATCGACCGTAAAATTCAAAGTCATAATATATAATTCCTCTAGCTATTGATATATTTAAAGGTAAATTTATTATTTTATTTAATTTGCAGTATCCTATAGTAACATTTCGTGCTTTTTTAAATATACGTGAAGGGGACTGAGATATATAAATAATTTGTTTTATTCCAAAGTGTCTATGTGATTGTAAGAATTTTGCTATTTTTGATATTTTTTTATTTTTTTCTTTATCTTTATATTCATCGCTATCTACAAATAATTGTACTTCATCTATTATAATTAAAGCATTAGGTAAAAAGGAATAGTTAGAGTCTAAATCAAATAAGTTTATTTTATTAGACCAAATGTTATTTTTCTTATCTAATAATATAGGAAAAGTAGAATATACATTATTTATTTTTCGTTTAGGAAATAAAGAATAATATTTATAATCTAAATCATTAAATGATTTTATAAGTTTTTTAAAGAAGAATAAATAAAATATAATAAAAGATTTAAAATAAAGACTAAAGTTAACAAATAAACATATAAGTAAAACAAATTTTATAAAGTAATTTATAATTTTAAATGGTATTTTTATGTATTTTTTATTTAATATATTTTTTATTTTGTTATAGATATTTATAATTTTATTTTTAAATGGTATTTTGTTTAAATAGTATATAATTTTATATTTTAAGTATGCTATAAAGTATTTAATAATAGAGTTTTCTTTTTTATAATGTGATAGGGCAATAACAACACTAATTAGAGTCTTACCGGAACCAGGTATTCCATTAAGTGCAAGTAAACCGGTTTTAAACAATTAAAACCACCAACTAAGTATCTTATGTATAATTTTATAAACAACGTAGAAAATAAACAAATATGCAAGAATTACGACTATATTAGATAAAAGTATTATTACAGATAATTCAAAATCAGTAAATAAACCTATATCTATACCATAGCTCATTAAAAATGTAGCTATTTTTTCAGTAGAAATAAATTTAAACATTATTTTTTAAACCACTTTCTATATTCTTTAGGGGTTATGTCTGCATAACCTTTATTATTTAAATCGTTTACTATTTGTTTTTTTCTTGCGTCATTATTTTGTCTATAACTTGAAGCTTTTGTTTTAACAATGCTAGCAGTAGAAAAGTTAAAAGTACTTTCAAACTCGTTTGAACTTCCTTTTACTAATCTTACTATAAAGCCTAAAATAATTGCTCCTAATATATACATAAGTAAGCTTGAATTACCTGGAAATTTTAAAGTATCTAATATTGTTATTATTTTATTAAATATACTTGTAACTAAATCTATTATGTAAGTCATTATTTACCACCTACTAAATCTTTTATAAATATAAAGCCATAAAAACAAACATATAAGATTAATATAACTATAAATATCGTTATTACTGCTATTATAAATTCAAATTCTTGTGGAACTTGTCCAACTAGGGTATTAGAGACCCAATTATATAAATCGCCTATCATAAAAAACCTCCTATCTTATAAAAAGTAATGATACTATTTTAAGGAAAACCACTAATAAAAGTAGTCCGAATATACCACTTATTCCAATTTTAAAAATTGGTGGTAATTCATTAAATAGTTCTAATATATATAACGGTACTGTTACAAATGTAGATATAAAGAAATTTAAACCGTCTATTAAAGAACTACCTAAAAATTTAATTACATTAAAAAGCAAGCTAATTAAATTGTCAATAAATTCTATCATATATTACCACCTTTCTATAATATAAATTTAATAAGAAATAAGAATAATACAAGTACAAATATAACTATATAAAAATCTTGTAATATCGGACTTATTTTACTAAAAAATAAGGATATATTTTGTATTATTTCAACTATAACATTTCTAAACCTTAGAAATGCATTTTTAAATGTATCAAATAAAATTGTATAATTAGATTCAAAGTCATCAGTTACAGGTCTAGATGTAGGAATTAATACACCATCTATGTAAGTAGGCTCGCCGATATTTAAATTTATATTACTTTTTATAATTACCCTTATATCTTTAAATAATTCTAAATTTTCAACATCTTTAAAATTAGTACATGGTGTAAAATAAAATAATGTATAATTTTTATAACTATAATCAATATTTAAATTTTTATCTTGATAAGTATATGGTAAATTAATACACGATAATCTATCTTTTATATTATCTGATGCATTTAATATTGAGTTAGCTAAATTAGTTACATTGTTACCATAACTTAAATGAAATTTAATATCTTGAGTACCCTCATAAAATATATAAATATATGGTCTTGTTTCCATTTTTTTATTTTCATAATAAAATGAATAAATCATATTTTTCTCTTGTTCGGTATTGTATAAATCTTCAAAAGTTAATTCATAAGTATATACATCTTCATCTAAACCTAAACCAGTTACATTAATACTTTTTTTATCTATAACATTACCTTGAACAGATAATATTTTTACATATACTGAAGTATTAACATGAGTAGTAATATAATATTTACTATTAGAAATATCTTTATAATCTATATTAAAATAATCATAATCATTAAAAGAATATTGATAAATAAATCGAGGAGAATAATTATTTATTTTAATTTCGATTTCTGCTTCTTCCATTTTAGTTGTAACATTTTCTGAATATCCAACTTTTAAATCTAAAGTAGGGGATAAATACTCTTCTCTAGTCATTAAATCAGTAAATGTAAACGTTCGAGTTTCTAAAGTATTATTATTTTCATCTTTTACCATAGTATAAAGTGTTGCATTATAATATAAATTTTCGTGATGATAACCATTTTTTTTTAAATCTGCTGTAATATCTATCCAAATTGCTTTAGTGGTATCAGTTTCAAATTTAAAATAATATTTATAATTTTCATTAAAATTATTAGCAATTAAATTTATACTATGATATGAATAATTATTGTTAGAATCTGTTTTAATTTCGTGGTCAATTTCTAATAGCTTACTTTTAGGTTTTTTAAATATTATATCGCCAATATTAAATGGATTAACATCTGGGTCTATTCTTTCTATTTGTGCATTGCTTAAGTTTGATGAATTTATACCATAAATTCTTATATCTTTAGTAGTATATAAAACAGTATGATAATAATCATAACTTTCATTATAAGCTCCTGCAGTAAGCTGATAATTATAAAAATTAGTTGGCGTTACATCTTTAAAATTAGCATAAACAAAATTTTTATTTTCTTCTGAGCTATTCCATACACGCCATTTAAGTTGTCCCCATTTATCGCCAAATACTTGAAAAACTAAATTATTTGTATCTTGTTTAGGAAACCAAACAACAGTATAAGGAGCAGAAGCTGAAGAACTAGAAGTATTATAGAAAATAGCAAAATCATTAGTACTAGTATTAAAAGGCATATCTGGTAAATGTAAAGTTTCATTTTTGTATGTTACATCAAAACTAGCCTTTATATTTGACATTGGTATAATCGATATTAGGGCTATTATAAAACCAATTAAACATTTTTTCATCTGTTATCAATTCCTCTCTAAAATTACCCCATAGAAATTTAAATTTATATTTTTCATAAAGATATTTTAATCTATCTTTTCGAAACAATAATTTAAAGCTTTTAATGTAATTTCGCATAACTTTATATCGTGGTTTAATGAATAAACACCATATATATTTTTACCTATCTCTTCTATGCGATAATTTCTATATAATAAAAGTACGTATCTTTCGTGATTCTTTAAAAGTCTTGTATATCTATAAACCATTTTCTAAAGCTTTCTTTTGATATTTTTTTAATGTTTTAACTATTTTTTTTAATTCTTTGCTATAATTAACTAAATTTTGTCTACTTTTATTATTTTTAGGGTTAAATTTTATATTAATACATTCATTTTCAATTAATAATTTAAGTTCTAAAGCTCTATCATTCATCTTTTTTAATTCTTCTTGTGTTAATAGTTTTTCCATTTATTTTGTCCTTTCTTTAAAAATAAAACTAGAATTATATGGGGAATAATTCTAGCCTAATCTTAGAATAAACTTCTGAAAACTGAAATTACAGTTCTAAGTGTAACAACACCAACAGGTATTAATAATAATGGTTGTGACATTACTATATCTACAACGCTTACTACCATTTCTAGAATGTATTCAGCTATTGTTTTTAAAACTGCTAATACTGCTGTGATTTGTTCACTTGTTGCAGCTGTAGAAGCTGTTGCTTCAAGAATATTCATTCTATACACCTCCTTTTTAACAATAAAAGGAAGTCCGGACTCTCTATATACTAACGCGTGGGGCGGAAGTACCAAAAAATTATTGTGGCAAATATATAATATATAAACCTATCCACGTTTTTTTATCGAAAACTTTATCGAAAATAAGGTTAAACAAGTGAGTTTAAAGGATATTTACAAAAATATAATTGGGGGTTTTTCGAAAGGTAATAATTTTTTATGTCCTATAAAGTTATATCTTTGATTTTAGATATTGTAAGTTTAAATGTATTGTCTTTTGATTTCTTTGTTGATAATTCACAAGGAACTAAATCATTAGGTTTAATATCTTTTGTAATATTGTAACTTGATGGGTCTACATTACATACTAAAATATTATTTACACCAGTAAGTTCTTTGGGAGCTGTTTCATCTCTAAAAGCAAAAGTAATTTTATTAAATTTCATTTCTCTATTATCATCAAATTTATAACTAACTAAACTAGAATTTAAAATCATTAAATTAACATTCATCTTCATATTCATTTACCTCTGTACTTTCTTTATTTTTTATTTGTTCTTCTATTTTTTTAAGTTTCTTTTTTGTTTTTTCGTGTAATATTATTTCAATTAAATATAGTATTGATACAACTATCGTTAATAACATTTCTTTATTCATTTTTTTCACCACCCAACTATTTATTTAGATAGATTTCTTTCTATCTGAGTTAATCATATCATTCGTTTTTTTTTAAAGCATGAATAAGAACAAAAAAAGTTTCATTTTTTTGAAACTTTTTTATTTTTAATATGTTTTTCATAATATTCATACATTTCTTTATGCTCAGTTATTTTATCAAGAATTAGAATAATAGGTATTCCAATAAAAGAAGCAAGAGTAACAACAAAACCAAAAGAATATATAAATGTATCTAACCAATCAATATCAATTAAAATATCTTTCATTAATCATTGCCTCCAAACTTATTTTTATGAAATTCTCTATTATATTCATTTATACGAGTTTTATAGTCCAAAACTGATAATAATCTATCAACATTGATTAATGAACTATAAACATTATTTACTAAATCAATAGCTGAATCAAGTTTCATTTGTAATATTTCAGCATAACCACTAGTATATTCTAAATCATAATTTAACATATCAATTTCAAAATCTTTATCACTTATTATTTTTTTATATTTTCTATTTAACATTAATTATTACCTCCTAAAATATCAAATATATTTAATTGTTTTTCTTTGTTATTAATTTCATTTACTAACTTTATATCTCTAATAAACATATCTATAAGGATATTCTCATTATTTATTTTTTCTATCTCACACTCATTTATTAATTTTAATTCTTCATATTCTTTTATAATGTTTTCTATAGTTTTATTCATTTTAATTCCTTTCTTTATAAACTTTTATTTAAATAAATGTCCGTGTCAAGTTCATTAATTTTAAAAAGTCTATATTTATCTTCTCTTAATTTTTCTTTTAATATATAATCACTAACACATTTTCTAGATATATGAAAATAATTAGCACATTCTTCTATACTTTCAAAGTCACGTATATAATTATCTTCTTTATCATATACGACTATAAAATAATTACCCCTTTTAGTCATTTTCATCACAACCAAAATAATCAATAATAAAAGAAAGCGAATTATTTAAATAATTCTTTAATTTAAAATTTTCTTCTTGTAATTTTTTGTTTTCTTTTTTTAAAATCATATTTTCCCAATTTACTTTATCTACAACTTTGTCATTGTTTTCTGAATTTTCTTTTAATATTTTATTTTCTTCTTGTAATTGGTTGTTTTCTTGTTGTAAACTTTCATAATAATCATAATAAAAAACACAATCATTTAAAATTTTCCTATCAATATTACCTGATACACTTAAATATAAATATTGATTTGAACTTGAAGTTATATTAAATATTTTATCTATTTCATTTTGTGAATACCCTGCTTTTTCTAATAATTCAAAAATATCTATTTTTAATTCTGTAGATAAATCAATTAAAACTGATACACTTGGCTTTTTAGTAATATCACTCTCAATTTTAGCAATATAAGAATCATTTACATTTATTATTTTTGCTAGCTCTCTTTGTGATATACCTAATTTATTTCTATTTTCTTTAATTAAATCACTTAACTTTTTCATAACATCTTCCTTTCTAAATTTCGCAATAATATTTATTATCTATATAAGTACAATTTTTATCTATTTTTTTCTCTAATTCTTTAACTCTACAATCAAGCATAATGCAATATGTAACAGTAGCTATAACATAGATAAAAATAAAAATTTCTAGATATTCAGTAATATTTTTTTCATAAAATAATTCCTTTCTATAAAGTAAAAGAAACCTCTAAAAGAAGTTTCGAAAATCATATTTTATAGTGTCTTAAATCCTGTTTTCCCGACCATTTAAGATTCTAAAAGTCTTGAAAATTCAAGGCTTTTATAGTAAATTATTATAATTACTGATAAAAATTACATATTAGAACGATCTTTATAATTATTTTAAAATATAGAAGTTTTAGGAGGTTTGTAATATGAAAAGAGAAACAGAAGAATTTTTAGATAAAAAA
>CAQHJP010000009.1:4067-8643 GCA_948801035.1 uncultured Bacilli bacterium | reverse complement strand
ATCATGATATCCATTAATATCAAATCATAATCTTTTTCTTTTACTTTGTCTAGACATTGTAATCCATCATAACATTCATCAATTTCAAAATTAAAATCTTGTAAAGCTTTTCTTGCTACTTTGATATTTAATTTATTATCGTCTACAATTAATATTTTTTTATTGCCATAAGAAATCCCATCTAACTTATTTTTATCAAATAACTTAGAAGCTGTATTCATTAACTCTTCATCAGTCACAGGAGGAAGTATTTTACTTATTTTTTGTGGAATGCTTACCATAAATATTGAGCCTTTACCAAATTGTGATTGAACATTTATTTTTCCACCCATCATTTCAACTAATGATTTTGTAATAGCAAGCCCTAAGCCAGTTCCTTCAGTTGTTGTATTTTTTTCTATGTCTAATCTTTCAAATTTAGTAAATAATTTATCGATATTTTCTTTTTTAATACCGCGTCCTGTATCTTGGCAAACAACAATTATTGTTGATATATTTTTATTTAAATTATTTACACATTTAATATTTAAATTAATTTGTCCTTTTTCTGTATATTTAATTGAATTAGTAAGTAAATTATTGATAATTTCTTTTACTTTGCCTTTATCGCCAACAAGTTCGTATGGAATATCTTCAGCAATATTTAATTTAAAAGTTATATTCTTCTCTCCAATACGTGTTATAGTAACCTTACACATATTTGTTATCTCGTCTTTAAAAATATATGGACTTTCTATAATTTCCATTTTATTTGCTTCTATTTTATTTATATCAAGAATATTACCTACTATCTCAAGTAATGTTTGTGAAGCATTTATTATATCTTCTGTATCTTCCAAAACTTCTTTTGGAACACTTTCTTTATATGAAGCAATATCTTCTGATAAACCAACTATAGCATTAAGTGGAGTTCTGATTTCATGAGACATACTTGATAAAAAGTCTGATTTTGCCCTATTTGCTTTTTCAGATTGATTTTTAGCAAGTGTAATTTCCTCTAACATTTTTATATCAGGATTTTCTATTGTGAAATACATAATTAAATTAACATATGCAAGTGCTGCTGTGACAATAACTAAATCTGGTTTTAATTGTTTCATTATTAAAACTATAACTGCCAAAAATACAAATATAAAAACTGGTATATATTTTTTATTAAAAATTTTTTTTATATTTATAGTTATAATTAGTGCTATTAAAACTATATAAATGCATGCCATAAAATATAAAACATTACATGCCTCACCATAACTATACATAATATTATTTTCATTATAAAGTCTTACAGGTAAAATAATCATTGCAATAATAACAATAAAATTAATAAATGATGTTATTGTAGTTACTTTTTTATAATGCTTGTATATTTTTTTATCTTTATAAGATATATAAACTATATATAAAAAGAAAACCCAAATCCACAGTAAAAATTGTATATAATCTAATTTGTTTAAAATAATTTGTAAAATAACTTGTTCTTTTGCTGTATATGCTATATATATAATAGCTATCATAAAAATGCTATCTAAAAAACTAGTTATTAACATTAAAGAAAATAATTTTGTTTCCATATTATTTATTCTTTTTTTAGAAAAAAAACAAATTATTAGTAAAATTGCACAAAAAAATCCACAAATTGGTATATATAAGTTTGTCATACTGCCTCCTATTATATTAATTTTATTATAACATAAAAATACGATAATTAATCAATTATCGTATACCCTTATTATTTTTATAAAATAAAAATGCGGTTTCTTTTTTTAACTCTAATTTTTTTACTGACTCAAAAACTTCCTCATTAGATGGATATGGTTTATATATAATTGATCTTTCATAATAAACATCATAATCAGGACATTCATCAAGTACTTTTTCTTGATTTTCTTTTTCTGCATTTACATCAAGCATTTTTCTACTAACTTCTTCAGTTATATAATCAAATCTAGCAGTTGCCATATTAAACCTAAAATTATCTATATATTCTTTTATATCAGCATCTTTGGGTACTAAAAGTGGATCTAAAAATTTAACATGACATTCTTTATTACAATCATCATAATTTAAAACTACTGGCAATATTTGAGCATCAGTTTTCTGAGCACTTTTTATAATTCCCCATTTCATAGGTAACATTAAAAGTTCGTCAGTCATATTCCATGTTGCTTCTGGAAACTCAATAATAGTTCTATTAAGATCTAAATATTTTTCCATAGCTTCTTGAGCAATTTTCATATCATCCTTATTTTTTCTATCTAAAAATATAGAACCGTATAAATAAAAAAATAAATTATTTATAAAATTTAAACGTTGTTTTCCAGCAAAAATATATCCTCTTTCATTTAACTCTTCACGTAAAATTTGGCACATAATTGGAGTATCTTGAAATCTAGTATGATTAGCAGCTAAAATAATAGGATGTCCATCAATTTTTTTAAATTTATTATCTTTTACAATTTTATATTTTACTTTTGCCTTAGTAATATATAAAACTATTTTATATATTTTGTCTCTTAATTTTATAGAAACATTACTATCAATAATATTTTGTCCTTTATTCAATCTGTCTAAAGGTGTTTGTTGAAACATATTAATCCCCCTTACTAATTTGCATATTATATCACAGCTATAAAAAATTGTAAAATTATATTTCATTATCATGTTTTTTATCTTTCCAATACCACCATTTTAATTTTTCATTTTCTAAAATTGTATGTTCTGCATAGTATACAGCCATTCTAAATAAATATAACTGGCATTTATCTACTTTACAATTTTTTATTTTGCAATCATTTAAATATAATTCATATGGATTTTTACCTTTTAAATCCTCGATACAAGTAATACCCATTTTTATTAAAGACTTTTTAGTATTTACACCCACATATGGTATATTCATTAAATCTGTTTTCATATATTACCTCATAGTAAAAAAGCAAATGCTAATTTGCTTCTTTTATATCTACATCTATATATTCTTTTTTATAATAATATAAGTTATATAATAATCTGCCCGTTGAATAAGCTATTGATACAATAATTCCATATATAAAATCTTGCGCTTTACATAAATATAATATAAATATTGTAAGTATTAAAGGTCCTACAAAATCTAATATATATTCAAATAAATGATTCTTTATATGTTTTTTAAACATAAACTTTTTCTTTTCTTCTAAACTAAATTTATTCATTTTATCACCTTTTATAATTAAATATTACTACTAAATGTTTAAAATGTAAATACATATTAGGCTAGTTAAAATTATTTTATACTATCAGTAAATTCTTTAATATCAGAATCAGATAAGCGAGTAAAAAATCTTTTATCTTCCTGCCAATTACACCATTAGCAATACCCTTAAGTAGTTCTCCGCTTTGCCCTATTCCACTTAATACTGATGCTATTTAATGGTTGCAAAGAAACTCCTTTAGAAATAAATGAAATTATTATAAGTGAATATAAAAATAAGAATATTTAAATTAATATTCTTATTTTTTAATATAATTATTGCCAACATCTATCTATATTTTCTTTTTCTTTATCTTTTAAAACTGTAAATAAATCAATATCAAGTATATTACATAAAGAAACTAAAACTATAAATATATCTGCAATTTCACCTTCAACTGTATCATGATTTCCAGTTTTATTTTTATCAATACGTATCTTTAACTTATCTTTTCTTATAGCTTTTGCTGCTTCGCCAACTTCTTCAATAAGTTTTAATATATTTTGTTCTATTGTTTCAGTTTCAAATCCCCTTATTTTTATGACTTCTTTAATATATTTTTGAATTTCCTTCAAAGATTTATCAGCACTTAGATTTTCCCATAATTTTAATTGTTCAACTTTCATTTTTACCTCCAATTTGATTTATTATACTATAAACAAACTATCCGTTCAATATAAAGTTTTATAAATTTCTAAAAATTACCATATCTTTTTAGCAAACAAATGTTTACAAAAATATTTCCACATTATATAATATTTTTGGTGAGGTAAAAATGGATTTAAAAGATAAATTAAACATTCTTGCAAATAGCGCTAAATATGATGCTTCATGTTCCTCAAGTGGAAGTACTAGAAAAAGTAATAATAGCATAGGTAACACTAGTTTATCTGGAATATGCCATTCATTTTCTAGTGATGGAAGGTGTATATCATTACTTAAAATTCTTATGACTAACATATGTATTTTTGATTGTAAATATTGTTTGAACCGTAGAAACAATACTATTAAAAGAGCAATTTTTACGCCTGAGGAAGTTTGTCAAATAACTATTAACTTTTATCGACGTAATTATATTGAAGGGTTATTTTTAAGTTCTGGTATCATTAAAAGTCCTGATTACACTATGAATTTAATAATTGAAACAATTAAATTGCTTAGAACTAAATACCATTTTGGCGGATATATACATGCTAAAGCAATTCCTGGAGCTAGTCAACATTTAGTTCAAAAGTTAGGCTCTTTAGTTGATAGAATGAGCGCTAATATTGAGCTTCCAACAGAGAAAGGGTTAAAATTACTAGCGCCAAATAAAGAAAGTAATAACGTAACTAAAATAATGA
>CAQHJP010000009.1:0-4057 GCA_948801035.1 uncultured Bacilli bacterium | reverse complement strand
AAATACATAAAAGATAATCGCAAAAACAATTTTGTTCCAGCAGGGCAAAGTACACAAATGATAATCGGAGCAACACAGGAAACAGATTTAGATATAATGCAAAAAAGTAGTTCATTATATAATAAATTTAATTTGAAAAGAGTATTTTATTCTGCCTATATTCCAGTTAATAAAGATAAAATGCTTCCTAGTTTAAAATTACCACCTTTGACCCGTGAAAATAGATTATATCAAGCTGATTGGTTGCTTAGATATTATAATTTTAAAGTTGAAGATATTTTAGATAAAAATAATCCTAATTTCAATTTATTAATAGATCCTAAAGCAGCTTGGGCATTAAAACATTTAAATGAATTTCCTAAAGAAATAAATACTTGTTCTTATCAAGATCTTCTTAAAATTCCTGGGATAGGCGTAACTTCTGCTAAAAGAATTATTAAATCTAGAAAATTATTTAATATTAATTTTAATGATTTGAAAAAAATGGGTATAGTATTAAAACGAGCTAAGTATTTTATAACATGTAATCATAAATATTTTATAGATAAATCTTTTTTTAAACGCGAATTCATAGAAAAAAATCTAGTTTTGGAAGAAAATGTTTCAAATAACAAAAACGTTGAACAGTTAAGTTTATTTTCATGAAAAAAACTAATAATATTTATATATATAATGATTCATTTATAAGTTTATTATGTTTAATTAAAAAATTATTTTTAATTAAAGAAATTCCATATGATATAAAATCAACAAATTATCAAAGAAATTTGTTTGATGAAATAATTACACTTAATATTAATGAAGATGAAGATGTAATTAATAGTATAAATAAAAATATGGGACTAAAAATATTAAATATTTTATATTATATATATTTATCAGAAAATAAAAACAAAGAACTGATTATATATTACTTTATATATTATAGTTTAATATATAAAAATAAAATATTCTATATGCACAAAATATCATGGATTAATGATGCCTTAAACATAGCAAAATATGTAAGTAGAGAAAATCATAAAATTAAAGGTTTTTTGCGATTTAAAGAATTAAAAAGTAAAGCTTTGTATGCTGAAATTTCTCCAACAAATAATGTTTTACCTATTTTAGTTAAACATTTTGCAACTAGACTAAAAAATGAATATTGGCTTATTAAAGACACTAAAAGAAATATTTTAGCAATATATGATAAAAAAGAAATTTATTTAGTGGATGCTAAAGATATTAATTTAACTCTTAGTGACTATTCTAAAAATGAGAAAAAAACACAAGACATGTGGAAAAGTTTTTACAAAACTATTGGAATTGAATCCCGTAAAAATGAAAGGTGTAGGCGCAATTTTATGCCTAAAAAATATTGGAAATATATAATTGAGGTGAGTGAAGAAAAATGAAAAAAGTTATTAAAGATCAAATTTTAAGAGAAAAAATGCTAGAAGCAATTAATTTATTGTGTGATACAGTTAAATCTACATTAGGACCAAAAGGAAGTAATGCAATAATTGATCATTCAGCTTTTAGTCCCTTTATAACTAATGATGGGGTAACAATAGCACAAAACATTGAAAGTGAAGATGAAATAATTAATACTATTTTAGAATTAGCTAAAGAAGCTTCTATTAAAACTAACGAAATAGTTGGTGATGGAACAACTACAACGCTAGTACTACTTCAAAGTATATTAAAAAAAGGAGTAGAATTAATTAACTCTGGATATAATCCAATAGTTTTAAAAAGAGAACTAGATAAATCTTTAAAAAAATTAGTTTTAAAAATAGAAAAAGAATCTATTAATCCAACAAAAAAACAGCTTAGATTTATAGCTTCTACATCAGCGAATGATGAGAAAATAGGTGATATTATAAGTGATGCCTTTTTTAAAGTTAAAAATAAAAATGCTATAAAAATAAGTGAAAGCGATAGTGCTATAACAAAAATAATTTATAGAAAAGGATATAACATAGAAACATTGCTTGCATCTGCTTATTATTTACAGAATAATAAAGATATTGAAATTGATAATCCTTATATCTTATTACTAAATGATACCTTATTTGATTTAAGTTCTTTTTCAAATATTTTGAATGAAATAATTGATTCTAATAGTGCACTTATAATAGTAGCTGATGATTACAGCGATACTCTAGTAAATGAAATTATGAATTTATACTTTAGTAACAATATTAAAGTATATCTTTTTAAAAATCCTAGTTTTGGGTTAGATCGTCTTAGTATTTTAAATAATTTATCTTTAATATCTAACTCTACTATTTGTAATAGTTTAATGAATTTAAAATTTAGTCATTTAGGGAAAATTAATAGTGTCAAAATATCCTCTTCTATTACCACATTTTCTTTTAATAGTGAAATCAAAAAAAAGATAAAATTATCAAACGGAATTGTTGAAATAAAAGTTGGAGCACAAACGGAAACAGAAAGACGCGAAAAGAAAATGCGTTATGATGATGCAATTTCAGCAATATCATCCAGTGTTGATGGTATAGTATTAGGAGGAGGAGTAACACTTTATAAAATTAGTGAAGATTTAGATGTTATAACTGCTGGTGATAAAATTTTAAAAGAAGCACTTTCTATTCCATTTAAACAAATTATGATTAATGCTGGGGAAGATATCGAAGAAAAACTAAAAATATTAAAAAATGAAAATTATCAAAAAGTTTTTAATATTAATAACGATTCTTGGGAACTGGCAAAAAATACAGAAGTAATTGATTCTAAAAATGTTGTAATAAATACCATCCAAAATGCTGTATCTATTGCTAGTATGCTTATTACAACAACAAGTTTGATTATAAATGAACATAATAATGTTTCTGAAAAAATTAGTGATTATACAGAAATGTAATATATGATAAATATTATTTTTTTCTTGTAATAAATTTACTACATTCATCAATATCTTATATTTTCTAGATTTTTGTAGCACTATAAAAACCCTTATAAGTAAAGGGTCTTTATATCACTTCCCACAATATTGTTTATACTTCTTGCCTGAGCCACAAGTTCATCCTTTTCTAGTATTATCTGCACTATTTAAAACTATTTGTATTATATGTTTTTAAAGGGGTGATGGGTTTAGGCAAGGTTTAGTATATATAGTATTATTTGTACTATTTTTACTATGTATTTTCTTATCAATGATCACAAATTGCACACAATGTGTTCATTCGTTCTCCTGTTTAATTATATCATATTTTTCATCTAAAACTAAATTATATTTTTATAATGCTATTAATTTCTTTTAAATTATTTATATTTAAATCAAAATCGTTATTATTAACCATATCTTTTACTTTAATTTTTCCGCTTATCAATTCATCCTCACCAATTATAATTACATAATTAATACTTGCTTTGTTTGCATAATCTAAGCTCTTTTTTAATTTTCTATTATTCATTTCTATTTCAACATTATATCCTAACTCTCTTAATTCATTAGATATTTTTAAACATTCTATCTCTGTATTTAATGGAATAATATATATTTCAGTTGTAGCCTCATCTTTAAACTTATCGCTATTTTTTAGTAATTCGTAAATTGAGGATAACCCAAAGCTTATACCAACAGTTGGATATTCATTACCGTCATTTATAAAACTAGTAATCATTTTATCATATCTTCCCCCTGCCCCTATACTGCCTTTTATTCTTCCATTTTTTTCATAAACTTCAAATACATTACCTGTATAATAATTTTGACCTCTAGCAAGGGATGAGGAAAATTCACAGTATGAGTCTAGATTAGTTTTTGTTAAATATTCGGTTAACTTAGATAATTCTTCTAAACCTATTATTATTTTTTCATTAATTGTATACTTAAATATTTCTTTTAATTCTTCCAACGACATATTAAAATAATTTGTTATTTTTTCTAATTGCTCTTGTGATATACCTGCTTCAATTAATTTCTGATTATATTCATCACTAGTTAGTTTATCCTTTTTATCAATAACAGTTGTAATAGTTTCCAATAATGCTTCTTCAACGCCACTTTCTAATATTAATCCATTCATTAAATTTCTACTATTATATT
>CAQHJP010000008.1 GCA_948801035.1 uncultured Bacilli bacterium | reverse complement strand
ATAATGGATGGTATATTTGTACCGAATAAAACTTATGATATAAATAAAATAAAAGAAATAATAAATTTTAAAAAACCTTTAGATATTCATTTAATGGTTTCAGATGTATATAAATATGTATCTGATTTTATTACACTTAAACCAGAGTTTATCACTTTTCATTATGAAGCTAACTGTGATATAATGAGTTTAATTAATTATATTAAATCAAATGGGGTAAAAGTAGGTATTGCAATAAACCCTGAAACAGATGTAAAAGTGTTAGATGAATATTTAAAATATTTAGATTTAATTTTAGTTATGAGTGTGACTCCTGGAAGGGGAGGACAAAAATTTATACCTTCATCAATAGATAAAATTAATTATTTAAATAATGTAAAAAAAGAATTTGGTTATAATTATTTAATATCTGTAGATGGTGGAATAAATTTAGATACAATAAAATTTGTAAAAACTGATATAGCAGTTATTGGTAGTTATTTAACTAGCGGTGATATGAAGGAAAATTTATTAAAAATTAAGGAGAGTTTATGAACGAATTATTAAAAGATACAGAGTTAAAAATGAATAATGCAATTGAATCTTTAGAAAAAAGATTTACAAATATAAGAGCAGGAAGGGCTAATCCTACTATACTTGATCCTGTGGTAGTTAATTATTATGGTAGTTTAACACCACTTAAACAACTTGCTAATATATCAATTCCAGAAGCTAGACAACTTATGATTAAGCCTTTTGATAAAACTTGTATGCAAGCAATAGAAAAAGCTATATATGAATCTAATATAGGTCTTACTCCAAATAATAATGGTGAAGTTATTATACTTAATATTCCAGCTTTAACAGAAGAAACTAGACGTGAATATGTAAAAATGGCTAGAAAAGAAGCTGAGGATGCTAAAGTAGCTTTAAGAAATATTAGACAAGAAAAAAATACTGATGCTAAAAAATTAGAATTAACTGAAGATGATATTAAATATTGCCAAGATGAAATTCAAGAATTAATAAATAAATATAACAAGATAGTTGATGAAAAATTAAGTATAAAAGAAAAAGAATTATTAAGTGTTTAAATGAATAAAAATATAAATACAAAAAAATTAAATGAATTAATTCACTTATCGACACTTGTTATTAAAATACTTACAATATTTTTAATTATTGCTGGAGTATATGCAGGTATAATAATTCTAAAAGAAATTAAAATTTTATCTTTATTATTTAATATTTTAAAAATTATATCACCTTTATTTATAGGTTTAATAATTGCTTGGTTACTTGATCCAATTGTAACTTATTTAAGTAAAAAGAAAATAAAAAGAGTATTTGGAACTTTAATTTGTTATATAGTAATATTTTTATTAATATTTTTAATAGTAGGATCATTGGTACCAGTTTTATATGACCAAATAAATGACTTTGTTACAACTACTATTCCTTCATTATTTGAAACTTTTAAAAACGTTATAAATAATATTTTTGATAGTTTAAAAAATATAGATGGATTTGATAGTGTTTCTATGAAAGGTGAAGTATTTAAAAAACTTGAAGCTTATGCTACTGAATTAACATCTACATTACCAACTATTTTAGTTAATATAATAGCATCATTATTCTCATCAATTGGTTCATTTGCAGTAGCACTTGTAATAGGATTTTTCTTACTTCTTAACATGGATGAAAATGTTGAAAATTTATATTCTTTAATTCCAAAAAAATATAGAAATGAAACAAAAAGATTATTACAATCATTAAATAAACCATTAAAAAGATTTGTAAATGGAGCACTTTTAGATTCTACATTAATATTTGTAATAAGTGCTATAGGATTTTCTATAATAGGACTTAAAGCACCACTTTTATTCGCACTTTTTTGCGGAATAACTAATGTAATTCCTTATGTAGGTCCATATATTGGTGGAGCTCCTGCTGTAGTGGTTGGTCTTACTCAAAGTACAACGATTGGTATAATTACTCTTGTTTTCATAGCTATTGTGCAAGCATTAGAAGGTAATTTATTACAACCTTTAATAATGAGTAAAACAACTAAATTAAGCCCTGTAATTATTATTTTAGGCTTACTTGTATTCGGCCATTTCTTTGGTATTTGGGGTATGGTACTTTCTACTCCAATACTTGGAGCACTTAAAGAATTAATTAATTTCTTTGATGAAAAATATGACTTTTTGTATTTTAAAAATACAGAAGAATAATACCACGGTTTTCTGTGGTTTTAATTTAAGGAGGATTATATGAATATAATTGCTATAGTAAGTATGTGCGGAAGTGGTAAATCAGTTGCATCAGAGATTTTTAAATCATCAGGTTATGAAGTTGTATATTTTGGAGAAGTTAATTTAAATAAACTAAAAGAAGAAGGATTAGAAATTAATCCTATAAATGAAAAAATGATGAGAGAAAAATTAAGAAAAATATATGGAATGGGTGCTTTTGCAAAGTTACTTCTTCCAAAAATAGAAAAACTTAATAAAGAAAATAATGTTGTATTAGATGGTCTTTATTCATATGAAGAATTAAAAATTCTTAAAGATAAATTTAATAATATTAAAGTTGTTAGTATAGTATGTGATAAAGATATTAGATATGAAAGATTATCAAAAAGAAAAATAAGACCTCTTACTAAAAGTGAGGCTATATCTAGGGATATATCTGAGGTTGAAAATATTAATAAAGCTATACCTATAGCTCTTGCTGATTATTATATTTTAAATAATAGTAGTATAGAAGATTATAAAAACAATTTAAAGGAATTGGTGATTAAATTATGAGTTATGAAGAATATTTATTAGACACATTTATTAAAAATAATTTACATTTTTTAAATAATAACTCTATTTATTATAGTGCATTTATTGATATGGATAATTTATTTTTTCACGAAAATACTACATTTATAAAATTAAAATTACAAAAAATTTTAAACAATAAAAAGGATTTATATGAGAATCTAAATTCTATTGGTTTTTGTTTTATTGACCAAAATGAAAATAAATATTATAATGAAGAAGCACTAAACTTATATTTAGAACAAGCTTGTATATTTAATACTCTAATAGATATGAGAAAAGAAAAAAGTAAAGGAAGTATACTATGAATTTAAAAGATTTATATATTGATTATTTTAAAAAATTAGATCATAAACAAATACCATCTTCTCCTGTTGTACCAGAAAATGATCCTTCAGTTTTATTTAATACAGCAGGCATGCAACCACTTATTCCATATTTAATGGGAGAAGCGCATCCATATGGTAAAAGGTTAGTAGATTATCAAAAATGTATAAGAACTAATGATTTGGATTCTGTAGGGGATAGTACTCATCATACATTCTTTGAAATGTTAGGTAATTGGAGTTTAGGAGATTATTTTAAAGAAGAAAGTATTACATATAGTTTTAATTTTTTAACTAAGGTATTAAACATTCCAGTTGATAAACTTGCTGTTACTGTATTTAAAGGTAATGATTTAATCGATTTTGATAGTGTTAGTTATAATAAATGGGTTAGTCTTGGGATAAAACCTTCTAGAATTGCTAAAACAACACTAGATAATTTTTGGATAGCAGGAGAAACTGGTCCATGTGGTCCTGATACAGAAATATTTTATTTTAGAGGAGAAAATGTTCCAGAAGAATTTGATTTAAATGATTCTAGATGGGTTGAAATATGGAATAATGTATTTATGCAATATAATAAAGATGCATCTGGAAATATTACAGAATTACCTAAGAAAAATGTTGATACAGGAATGGGTGTTGAAAGAGTAACTGCTATATTAGAAGGTGTAGACGATAATTATTTATCAAGTATATTTAAAGATGTTATTTCGCTAATTTCATCTATTTCAAATCTTGATTATAAGGGTAATGAAAAAAGCATGAGAATTATAGCTGATCATTTAAGAACTGCAGTTTTTATCGCCGCAGATCCAGCTTCAATAAAACCATCTAACACTGATCAAGGATATATACTTAGAAGATTAATTAGAAGAGCTATAAGACATGCTAAAATATTAAATATAGATATTCAATCAAACTGGGAAGTTTTAATAGCAACTTTAATTTTAGATAAATATAAAACTTATTATAAAGAGTTAGAAGATAATTACCAAGTTGTTTTAGATGTAATTACAAATGAAAAAATAAAATTTAATAGAACTTTAGAAAAAGGTTTGAAAGAATTTAATAAAGTATCAGATAAAGATATTGATAAAACAACAGCATTTCACTTATATGATACGTATGGCTTTCCTATAGAACTTACTATAGAACTTGCAAATGAGAAAAACTTAAATGTAGATGTAGAAGGTTTTAATGAAATGTTTAAAGCACATCAAGAACTTTCAAGAACGGCATCTGCTGGTAAATTTAAAGGCGGGCTAGCTGGAGATAGTGAAGTTGAAACTAAATATCATACAGCAACACATTTACTTAATGCTGCACTTAAAAAAATAGTTTCAGACACTGTTCATCAAAAAGGATCAAATATAACAACCGAAAGAATGCGCTTTGATTTTTCTTGTGATCATAAATTAAGTGATGAGGAAAAATTAGAGGTTGAAAAACTAGTAAATAAATGGATAGAAGATGCACTAGAAGTAGAAAAGTTAGAAATGAAGAAAGAAGATGCTATTAAATCGGGGGCAGAGTGTATGTTTATTGAAAAATATCCTGATATTGTTAGTGTATATAAAATTGGTGATGTATCAAGTGAACTTTGTGGAGGGCCGCATGTTAAAAATACATCTGAATTAGGTCATTTTAAAATAGTTAAAGAAGAAGCAAGTAGTTCTGGCGTTAGAAGAATAAAAGCTATATTAGAATAGTAAAAAAGCAATGTTTAACACATTGCTTTTATTTTGTCATTTCAATAAGTATAAATTTATAATCTTCTCTATATTCAGGATAAATACTTGGATCTAATTTAGGATCTAAAGTAATTCTATATTTATCAAATGCTATACTAGATAAATTTGGAAATTTAGATTTAAAATCATTTATTTCTTCTGGAAATAATAATTCAATTACACTAAGTATAGAATTATATGTTCTACTTGTTAGGTTATTTCTTTCTCCAAGTAAAACAGTGTATGTTAAATCGCTATTTGTAAATAATACTAAATCACCTTTTTTTAAATCTGAGGTATTAGTTAATATTAAATTTTTATTATTATTTAAGTCTGTTAGAGTAAAATATGTATCATTCATACTTTTGGTATCTATATTATCTTCTATATTAAATCTAATAATATAGTCTTTATCTGTTTCCATTGTAGTTATATTTGTATTTTCGAAATTAAAATTATTTTTTACTAATTCTAAGTAATTATAAACTTCATTTACATCATGTGAATAAAATCTACCAATACTATCCATCACTGAATAAAATGCTAATAAATTATCATTATTTTCAAGTTTTGGTATAGTAGTTTCTATAACTTTATCATTTATATTAAATAAGATTTCTTTAATCATACTACCAGTAGTTAAAGTAAATTTAATAGTATCATTTGTATTTTCAACATTGACTGTATAATCTCTTTGTAGTGTTTTATATGGAATACTACTTTGAATGTTTGAAATAATATCATTAATTTCTATTTTACTTACTGTAGTATCTTTAGGTTCCTCAGGTTGTGGATTATTTTCAACATCTTTTTTTAATAATTTAGGTGCAATCATTGCTGATGCAAGAATAATAAGCAGAATAATTAATATAACAATTATAGCAACTAGTTTTATTTTTTTATTATTTTTATTTATTGAAATAGTTGTTACAGCCTCATCAACTATATTTTCTTTATTGTATATATCATTTTCTACATTAGTTGTATTTTCTAAATTATCTATATTATTTGTATCATTTAAATTATTATCTGTATTTTCTATATTATCTGAATCACTTGTTATAACTTCTTTTTCTCCAATTTCTTCTAAAGTAAGTGGATTTACATATTTTAATTTTACAGGTTCATTTTTGTTTTCATCATTCATAAAATACCTCTTCCTTATTCTCATAAAAGATTATATCATGAATATTGATTTTAATCAAATTATTCTATTTCTTTAATGGTAGGAATTGCATCATCTAAGTTATAATCACCAGACGGTTCAGTACCTTTTATGTAGTATAAAATAGTAGCATTTTTATCTTTTTCTGTAGCTATTTTACCAGTTATAGGATTAACTAAAACTCCAACTACATTAGATGGCATCTTATACCAGTTATCAGGTTTATCAGATAAGTATTTTTCTATTATTTCTGCCCACATATTTTTATTTAAAGATGTATCTGTACTAGTTATAAATCTATTATCATCATATCCTGACCAAATGCCAAGAACTACATCTTTATTATAACCAAATACTAAATGATCAAAATCAGTAGTTCCAGTTTTAATAGCAAGTTTATGGTTAAGTTTATGTGATATACCATAACTAGTAGGGTAAGTATAATCAATAAATTTAGGATTTGTTGAATTAGCAAGTAGTTCATTTAAAATATATGTTAAACTTTTATTTAAAACGATATCATCTGTTTGTTCATGTTTATATAAAATGTTACCACTTATATCTTCAATTTTAGATATAAAAAATGGTTCAGATTTAACGCCTTCATTAGCAAGTACAGAATATGACTTCATCATATCCATCAAACTTATTGCCTCACTTCCTAAAGCAAGAGATGGTATACTACTTAAGTTAGACTCTACACCAACTCTTTTCATAATATCAACTAAATTATCACTTCCTAAAAAAAGATGTGTTTTAACGGCAAATATATTGTCAGAATAAGCAAGAGCTGCAGCAAGTGAAATATCTTTATTAGGATAAGTATTACCAAAGTTAGTTGGACTATAAGTTTTATCTTCTGAGAAAACAAATGTTGTTTTTTCGCTTGTAAATGTTGTAGATGGAGTAAAATTATTTTCCAAAGCTGAATAATATAAGAAAGGTTTTATAGTAGAACCAACACTTCTATTTGCATACATTGCTCTATTGTACTGGCTTTTTGCATAATCAACACCTCCTACCATACCAAGTACTTCACCTGTTGGCTTAGTAATTACTGATGCTACTTGAATATCACTATCAATATTTTCTTTTATAGTACTTTCTATAGCTTCTTGAGCTTTTAAATCAAGGGTTGTATAAATTTTAATACCGCCTGTTTCTATTAAAGATTTAGGCACTTGTTTTATACTATTTAATTCATTTATTGTAGCATCTAAAAAATATTTAACTGATGGTAGTGTATCGTTTTTACTGTCATTAAAAATAAGAGTTGTATTATATGCATCATTTGCTTCAGTATCAGTTATATAATTATCTCGTTTCATTGCTTCTAAGACAGTAAGCTGTCTTTTTTTAGCATTTTCTAAAGATACAAAGGGTGAATATTCACTAGGTCTATTTGGAATACCGGCAAGCATTGCAGCTTCTGCAATACTTAGTTCACTAGCACTTTTACCAAAGTAGTATTTTGATGCATTTTCAATTCCAAATATTCCACCATAATTTATAGTGTTTAAATATCCTTCTAATATATCTTCTTTAGAATAGTGGACTTCAAGCCTTACTGTTAACCAAGCTTCATTTAATTTTCTTTTTAAAGTTTTATCAAAATCTAAATATAAGTTTTTAGCATATTGTTGTGTTATAGTAGAAGCTCCCTCACCAATAGAACCAGCCTTTAGATTATTCATAAAAGCTTTAATAATTCTTAAATAATCAAATCCTTGATGATTAAAAAAATGTCTATCTTCAATAGCAATTGTTGCATTAATTAAATTTTTATTAATATTTTCATATTTAATCCATTCATCAGTACCCGATATTAGATTTGAGTTAGAATCATAAAAATAATAACTTTTAGCACTATTTATAGCTAGTTTTGGATTTATCCATGCATATAAATAAATACTAAAATAAATAGTAAATAAAGTAGTTAATATAATAGAAAATACTATTAAAGCTTTTTTTATATTTTTCATCTTCATAATATCACCGATAATATTATTATTAGTAAATATAAAAAAAATATAAGTGCATTTTGTATAAATCTATGTTATAATTACATTTATGAAAGCATTAATAACTTTTGAAAGTCAAGATTTAAATTATAGTAAATATTTTGATATATCATATAATGACAATATTATTACTTATAAAGAAGATGGGGTATTAGTTACTTTAGTTTTGGATGATAATATTAAACTTATAAGAGAAAATAATAATTATACATTAAAATTTGATTTTGTAAATGAGACGTATACAAACTTAGAAATAAAACCAGAAGGTTTACTTATTCCTATATACACTTACTATACTATAAAAGATGAATTTAAAATAGAAATAAAATATAAATTAGAAACAGATTTTTTATATAGATTGGAGATTAAAAAATGATTTTAGATGAAATAGTAAAAATTATAGAAAAATCTTTTAATGAAGCAGGATATAAAGAAAGCATAAAAGTAAAAAAATCTAATAGATTAGATTTATGTGATTATCAATGTGATGATTCATTTAGATTAAGTAAAATATATAAAAAAAGTCCTATAGAAATTGCATCTGATGTAGTTTTAAAAATAAATAGTATAGATAATTTTTCTGAATATTTTGATAAAGTAGATTTTGTAAGTCCAGGATTTATTAATATAAAATTAAGTGATTTATTTATAAATAGTGCACTTAATAAAATGATTATGAATGATGATTTTAATATAAAAAAATGTTTAAACTTGACTTATATTTTAGATTATGGTGGAGCTAATATAGCAAAACCTTTACATGTTGGACATTTAAGAACAGCAATAATAGGTGAGTCAATAAAAAGAATATTAAATTTTAAAGGTTGCAATACTATAGCTGATACTCATTTAGGTGATTACGGACTGCAAATTGGTGAGGTTATATATGGTTTTTTAAAAGATAATATGTCACTAGATGATATAACAATAGAGTATTTAGATCATATTTATCCAAAAATGAGTAATCTTTGTAAAAATGATGATAATGTACTTAAAGAGTGCGCACTAATTACAAAAAAATTACAAGAGGGAAATTTAGAGTATCAAAAAATATGGAAAAAAATATGTGAAGTATCTATAAAAGATGTTAAAAGATTATATGATTATTTATCTGTTTCTTTTGATTTATGGCAGGGTGAGTCAGATGCGTATCCTTATATAGATGATTTAACAAAAATATTAAAAGAAAAAAATTTACTTAAAGAAAGTGAGGGAGCTTTAGTAATTGATGTAAAAGATATAAATGATACTAAAGAATTTCCACCGCTTATATTTAAAAAGAGTAATGGTGCTTATCTATATGGAACAACTGATTTAGCAACTATTTATAGTAGATTAAAGTATAAACCAAATTATATTTTATATATTACTGATTTAAGACAGTCTCTTCATTTTGAACAAGTTTTTAGGGCATCAAGACTTGCATTTGATAACTTTGATATTAATCTTAAACATTTGGGTTATGGCACTGTAAATGGTTCTGATGGTAAACCTTTTAGAACTAGAAGTGGTGATGCTT
>CAQHJP010000007.1 GCA_948801035.1 uncultured Bacilli bacterium | reverse complement strand
TAGTTTATACTGTTTCAGATAAATCTGGTAATAGTAGTCAAACAATTCTTTCCGTTCTAATAAAAGAAGAAACAAAGCAAGAAGAAAATAGTTCTTCACTTCCCCAACAAAGTGAAAATGCAAAACCTATTCAAAAAAACGAACCAGCTCCAACACCTCCAAAAAACGAAGAAATACCATCTCCATCAATTCAAGAAACATCACCTAAAATTGATAATACTTCAGGTAAGATTATAAAATATTTTTTATTTTCTGATGGATATACAATGAAAAATGTTGCTGAAGTGTGTGCAACTGAATTGAGAAAAACAAATAAAACAGGAATATGTAGTCCTATCCAGGATGAAAATGGAATCTATCTTGGAATGAAACTTGAAACAAATTGAAAGGAGAGAAAATGGGAAAATTATTATCTGATTTTTCAAAAGGAAAAGTTAAAATGTATTGCCGAGTTAGTTGTGAAATAGACAACAAAAATAAAAACAAATTGAATCAGATGACAAATGAATTACAAAAGAAATTTAAAAATATTGATAATTATAATTCATATAGTGGTTTTCATGATTTAAGAGACTATAAGTTAAGCGAACAAGAATTTAAAGATCTATGGATTACCCAGGATTTTTTATATTACTGTGAGTCAAATAAAGAAATAATTAAAAACAGTATGCCTGAATTATTTGAAAGTTTAAAAGAATTGTCAGCAGATTATCAGCAAGAATTATTTAAACATGAAAAAATTGATAAAAAAATTGAATTAGAAGAACCAGAAATAGAAAAATGAAAAGGAGAAGAAATGAAAGAAATTTTTACAGAAGAAGAATACGATGAAGCAGTAAAAAAATTTAATGAACAAATGAAAATTAATTTTTATAGTGATATTAAAAATTATTCTACTTATGATGGATATGCAGATCTAAGAAATTTTCATCTTTCTGATGATGATTTCAAATTGTTATGGAGATGCCAAGATTTATTATTTACGTTTGATTATTTAGAAAATATGACTTTTGCTGATTGTTCTAATTTCTATAATGAAATTAAGGCATTGTATTTAAATTACTTTAAAACAGGAAGATTAGCATGAATAAAGAATATTTAAAGGAATTATATAATAAAAATAAAGATAAATTTCAAAATAGGGAAGAAGAACTAAATTCTCCAGCAGATTTAGAAGATCAAATAAAGTCTTATATTACATCTAATATGCAATATGATTTTGATTTAGAAATTGATGTTAATAAACTTTTTGCTAATGATAAAAGCATTGAATTAGAAGAACCAGAAATAGAAAAATAAATTTTAATGTTCACAATTATGAACTAGAAGAAAGGATAAAATTGGTATGAGAAATAATTATTGTCTTATGGCAGAAATTTTTAAATGGTATAGATCTTTTTATGGATATAGTAAAAGAGAATTAGCAAGAGCAGTAGGTATTAGTCATAGTGAGTTATCTAGAATTGAAAATTGTGAAAGAGAAAACTATAATATTGTAACACTTATTAATATGTGTAACGTGTTGCATATTGATTTTATTAAACTATTAAAGATTTGTGGCTATCTACCATGCAAAAAAGGAGATATTGATAGAGATACTTTAAATTTTATTAATGAATTTCAAAAAGATAAAAAGGCAAAACCAGTAAGTGAGAATGATAACTATTGTGTGATTGCTTTTTTTATGGATGATTTTTTGAAAAGGTGATAATAGAAATGAAATCGGTAGAAATGTTAGCTAAAGATTATTATAAAGCAATATTAAAATACGAAAAGCACTTTAAAAATACAGAAGAACAATTTATAGGATTTATAAAGGAAAAACCTGAATTCCAATCAAAAGTTGAACAAGAAATAGCATTAAGTATTTTCAAAGCAATAAATGAAATGTATGAAAAAGATTATGCTCCTTGGCGATTATTAAAGGGTGATATTGTTGAAAATCTTATTAAAATTTTTTCTTCTAAGGAAGATGAAATTATGAAATACATTAAAGTTAGTGATGGTTTACAAGAAATTTTAGAAGAACGTGCTGAAGATGAACTTACTAAATTTTATTCTAAACAGGGTTTAGATACTGATAGTGAAGAAGTGTATAATAAAATAGTGGATGAATCAATAACCTTAGATTTAAAAGAAGAAATTGATTCAAATATTTTTTCTAATGATGTAATAGAAATACACTCTATTACTAGATGTTTTAATGATGTTTGTAAGGATTTATATGAGTATTATAAAACACAAGAAATAGAACAAGAAGTTGAGGAGATAGAAAAGTAAGTGAATTATAGTTTAGAGTATATATTTCATTGTGTTTTATGTTAAAATATATTTAAGCGTTATACGAAAGGAGACTAACTATTTATGAATAAGGAAAAGCTAAAAGAAACATTAGAATCATTAAAAGGTCATAATAAGTTAAAAAATGCAGTCATTGATTACTATATAGATAGAGAATTGGATTCTTACGAAGAATTGCAGCAGGAATTTTCAGATTTAGCACAACATGGATGTATTTCTGGAATGATAAGTTCATTAATATATTATTCTGACACAACAAAATTTTATAACGATTACAAAGAAGAAATTAACCAAATGTTATCAGAATTGAAAGATGGTACAGGATTATCTTTGGAGGAATTATTTGGGGATAAATTTGATAAAGAAGATCCTTTAGTTTTAGAGGATAATAATCAGAATCTAATGGCATGGTATGCTTTTGAAGAAATGTCTTCTAAACTTTCGGAAGAATTGGAAGAGGAAATAGATATTTCAATCGAAGATGAGTATGATGAAATAGATAAGGACTAATATGTATAATTTAAATGAATTAATGCTTTTTGAAGCATTTTTTTTATGCAATGAAAGGAGAATATGGATACATTAATTATTAGTAACGAAAATAACATCCTTCATATTTTTAATGATGGAAATGAAGCAGATTATAGTTTTTATGATTGTAAAGGACATTTAATAGATGGTGGAGTATTAGTGATTGAAACAGAGAATGCTACTGATGATGTGATATTAAAAGAGATTCTTAATAGACATAAAAAAAGTCTTCTTTTTTCAACACCATATCACATTCTGAAAGGGGATAAAGCAGAAAACTTACTTGAACTAATTGAGTTTGAAGAATCAAGAAATATCCAATCAAAAGTACCAATGTATGTGTCTTCTTTAAAAGAAGATAGTAACAAATCAAATGATGAAATAGAAAGGGAGAAATAATATGAGAACAGTATATGATGATCTTATTCAACAAAAGCAGAAAGAAATGTCAAAAACATTAGAGGATATGACTTATAAATATATTAATCCTCAAACGCAACAACCTACAAAAGTACCAGCTAGTCATTTTGAAAAAGAACTTGGTTTAGAAGTTGAAAGAGTGATTAATCAAGCAGTAAATCAAAAATTTCTTACAATTATGTATACAGAATTAAATTCATTAATGAAGGATAACAAAGAGCTTTTCTATAAAGCTTTATTGTGTATTGATAATAATTTGAATCCTAAAGATTTAAGAATTTCTGATCAAATTGCTTTAAACCATACTTATGCTTATATGGAAGAAAAACAAGCAAACGAGAGAAAGAATTTTCGCTTTTTTAGTGAAGATATTTCAAATGAATATAAAAAAGCAATAACAGATCCTAATATTCAAGCAACAGCTATGGAAGTCTCTAATTTTATTGAAAATAATGAAACAAGAGATTTAAATGCCATTAAGAATCAAGGAGATAATACCTATAATCAACAACAGGATAATAACTATGATGAATACGAAGAAGAACCTGATTTAGATTTTTAGAAGGTGTTTTAAGTGAATAAAAATTATAAAAAAGAATTTTCTGATGCAAAAAAGTTTTTTGAAATAATAGAAAATTTGCGTGATATTGGAAGAAAAACATTTCATAAGGATATTAAAATAGGAAGTTTTGAAGCAGATAAAGGTGATTCTGTAGAAGAACAATATGAACTTATGTTAGATTACTTTCAGGAAAAAGGAATGGAATTAGTATTATCAAATTATGAAATGGAAGAAATAGAAAAATGAAAAGGAGAATATATGAATAGTAAAATAGAAAAATTTTTATTAAACGGTAATTATAATGATGAAGTATTTGAAAGTTCAGCATATCAATTAAAAATTCACAAAGAAAAATATGATGATAGATTCGATATAATTTATTCAAAAAAATATACTGATTCACTTAAACAAGAAAAATATGAAGTAAGTGGATACTATGATACCAAAGACCATTGCTTATATGAACCAGATAGGTGGATGGAAGAAAAATTACCTGAAGAGAGTGTGATACGAACAAGTCATTTTAGTGAAATAGATAAAAAAATGACTTTAGATTTAAATGAATATTTAAATAAATATTGTTTAGACAATGCAGAAAAATTAAAAAAAATTGCACAAAAAAAATATAATGATAAAGATGATTACAGATTTAATAGTTATAAAAAAGAGGTAAGAGGAATTTTTCTCTGTGAAGATAATCCACATATAGATTTTTCAATTGCTTTTTCCTCAAGTGAATTTACTCATGCAAAAGATTATTATAGTGTATTAATTTCATATTTGAATGATTCTAATAAAATAGTTGAAGAACTTTCAAAAGATTTGCTTGATCAAAAAGAAGAAGATTTTGGATTAGAATTATTACTGCTTGATGATAAAAAAAATTATTTGCAAGAAATCTTATTAAATAAGGACGATTCTTTTCGTGATTTATATATAAATAAAAATATATTAAATTCAATCAAATCCGTTGCTGCTAATAATTTAAACATTACCATTGAATATAATGGAAAAAGTTTCTCTTTTAAATATGATTATGATTCTTTAAAAAGAGATTTATTAAATGGTAATACAAAAAATAGTCATCTTTATAGTAGTGGCTATGATGTAGTATCAGATTTTATAAGAGAAAATGCTCCAGAAGATAACCATGATAGATATGGTCATCTTGCTTTTGATTTCTCTCATATAACTAAAATTACGCATGGTAAAAATGAGTTGTATTCAAAAGATATAGAAACTGAAAAGGAAGTTGAAGAAGATTTAGAAATAGAAAGGTAGATAAATATTTATGGAGTATAGTGAAAGATTTTATAAGATATTATGTAAGATTAATAAAAGATGTAAAGACTATTTTTTTTGGAAGAAAAATGTTGGCAATGGTTATGAATTAGATAAATATATAGATGAAATCATTAAATTATCTAATGAGTTAAAAAGTTTAAGAGAAAAGCAAATTAATGAAATAAATTAGGAAAATAATTAAGTAGAAAGGAACTAATAATTTGAAAGAAGAACTAATAAAATACTTATTAAATGATCAAATAAATGATTATGTTTTTGATAATTCAGACAGTTATCCTAAAACAATTAGAATTCATAAAGAAAAATATGATGACAGATTTCAAATTATATATATAAAAAGTTTTAATGGACATTTAATGCAAGAAAAATATGAAGTTTCAGGGTACTTGGATGTAAAAGAACATTGTATATATAATCCTTCATATACAATCAATAGAATTTTAGAGGATAATGATTTGATAAGAACAGATTCATTTAATAATTTATCAGAAAAAATTACTAAAGATATTGAAGCATACTTGAAAGAGTATGCTTTTAATAATGAAGATGCCTTAAAAGATTGTGCGATTGAAAAATATAATCATAAAGAGCATTGGAGTATAGAACATTATAAAAAGGAGGTTAGAGAACTTTTTATTGAGAAGGATGACACTATAATAGAATTTCAAAGAGGTTATTCACTTACTAATAGTTATTCTAATTCAAGTGAATATGCGTGGAGTGATGTTTATGTTGAATACTTAAATAATCCAAAAGAGACTATAGAAAAATGTTCAAATATTATTTTAGAAAAACAAGAAAATAAAGAAGGAATTGGATTAGAATTATTGCTATATTACGATAAAATAGACTATCTAAATAAAATAAAAAAGAATGAAGATAATGCTTTTGAAAATGTTTATATTAATAAATCACTATATTCTGCAATAAAAGATATTGATGCAAAAACATTAAATATCACTATTCATTATGGCAATAAAGATTTAACTTTTAAATATGAATATGATAGGTTTAAGCGTGATCTTCTAAATGATGAAATAAAAAGTGGAAGTTATGGAGTTGGTTATGAAAAAGTAAGTGATTTTATAAAGGAAAATGATGCAGAAAATGACCATGGTAGATGGACTGTTGATTTTTTATTTTCTCATATCACATCAATCACTTATGGAAAAAAAGAATTATATCATAAAGATTTTGTCTCACAAGAAAAAGAAATGGAACAAGATGATATTGAAATGGAGATGTGAACTTATATTAATTCATTTTAGATATTAAAGGAGGATATATTTGAAAACCGAAGAAACTAAATGGTTAGATTTTTTTGCAGGGTTAAATACTATGATGATTAGAAATGAGCAAGAATTTACAAAATTTAGAGATTTTTTAGATAATCTTGGGTTAGGTAAATTACTAAAAAAATATAGAGAGTTTTCAGATTGGCAACGCTTATCCATAATCAATAATCATAATCCAGAATGTATTATTTTTGAGTATCAAGTAGGGAAAGGAATGACTTTTGGCTATACAAAAGAAGAATCTGTAAATTGGTATGGTCAAGAACCTTTAACTGTTGATGTACTAGCTTCTTTTTATAAGAATAGTAATTTATTTGATAAAGATGTAAAGCCATTAGAAGAAGATTTTGAATTAGAAAAATAGAAAAAGGAGAGATGAATTCATGTTAAATCAAGTTTTACTTGTTGGAAGAGTTGTTGAAGTTCCTGAAGTAAAAGAGACTCAATCTGGTAAAAGAGTTTCAAATTTTATGGTGGCAGTTCCTAGAGATTATCAAAACAAAGATGGAGTTTATGAATCAGATTTTATTGATTGCACAGCATGGAATAATAAGGCAGAAAAGCTAGAACATTTTCTAGTGGGAGATTTAGTATTAGTAAATGCTAAAGTTCAAGTGAATAGTTATGAGAAAAATGGTGAAAAAATTAGAGAGACAGATTTGGTTATTAAGGATGTGAATTTTCTTTCTCATAGCAAAAAAGAAATCCAAAGGCAACTTCAAAATAATGAAAAAGCAGAAATTTCTCATGATGATTTTGATCTTGATATGGATAGATAATTTAATATGCAAATGAGAATTTTTATTGATATGGATGGAACTTTAGCTGAATGGAAAAATGTTAAATCCAATGATGAATTATATCAAAAAGGATATTATGAATCACTAAAACCAAATCCACATTTGCTGGAAGAAACTAAAAAATTAATCCAAGAGGGGAAAGATATTTATATTCTTTCTTCTTTTTTGATTGATAGTAATTATGCTTTAGAAGAAAAGAAAAAATGGCTAGATAAATATTTACCTACACTGCCTATCAATAAAAGAATATTTGTTCCTTATGGTGAAATAAAATACAAATATATTCCCAACAAAATAACTTCAAACGATTATTTAATTGATGATTATACAAAAAATTTATTAGATTGGAAAGAAGCAGGAGGAACAGGTATTAAATTTCTAAATGGGATTAATCATTTAAATGGGATATGGCAAGGATTATTGTTAAAAGAAGATAAAGATATATCTAAAAACATTGGAATTATTTTAGATAAAAAAATACTTGATAAAGCAGAAAAAAACTATGAATTGGATATTGTTGATGAAATGTTTGAATGAAAGGAGAAAACACATTGAATAAACAATTAGAGAAGAAAATTGAACGTTTGGAAGTATTAAAGAATAAGGAATTAGAAAAAATTAAAGCAATAAATGGTGTAATAGCAGGATACGATAAACAATTAAAAGTGTTGTATGATTATAAGAAACAGCAAGAAAAGATATATCAACTTCAACAAGATTTGGATGTAAAAATCCAGGGTAACAACAATGAGTAAAATAGCAATATATGCACATGGTGGAACAGAAAGAAATATAAAGGATCAAATTGATTTTTGTAGAAATAGAATCCATTTAGATTATGATAAAGATACAGCTGAAAAAGCATTGATCTTTAAAGATATATCTTCTCCATCATTTAAATCTAAAAAGGAATTAAATTTGTTATTAAATGAAGTTAAGTCCAAAAATATAACAAAAATATATGTAGATGATATTAATATTTTTGCACGTGATATGAATACTATTGCAGAAGTTTGTAACGAATTAATTAATAATAATTGTGAAGTTATTTTTGGATATTCTAAAGAACCATTAACTAAAGAATATGTTAATTTAAAATTATCTTTTACCAATCATATACAAAATAGTCTGTTAAAAAGTATAAGACATGGTAAATATGTTAAAAAAATGATAAATAATACTACTTCTATAGTAAGTTCAAGTGTAAAAGATGGCAGACGATTTAAGAAAAAAGTTGGAAGTATAAAAGAGATATTAAATATTGAAGTTAATGATTATGGGAATAGCGATTTTGAACATGATAATGTATTTTGGTATGGTGGGGAAGCTGCAAGTATTAAAACATCCTCTGGTGAATATAAAATTGTTGCTAGGGGGCAAGTTAGGTGTAATCTAATTGCCAAAGAGGATTATATTGATAAAGATGGAAATAAAGTAAAAAAAGGAGATATAATCGCAACAGTAATTGATAAAAATCAAGATGGATTGTTTAAAAATGTAATGATTCCATTCATTAAAAATGATTATGAATTAAATTCAATACTAGAATATGAACATGAAAAATATGAATTAAATATTGAAAATAATAATTGGTTTGAATTGGAATTTTATAACAAAGAAGGTGAATTAGAATATGATGACAATATTTTAGATTCATCGACATTAACTGATGCTATTGAAGAAACAAAAGAATTAATTTGGGATCAAAATAAGGACTTAAAAAAGTATGCAATCTATTGTAGATTAAGTGGTTTTAAGGATAATCCAGAATTATATTTTAAAAATAATGAGGATTATTGTTTGAAAGCTCTCAATAGTAAAGTATCTAGAGATTCTGAATTAATAAAAATTTATATTGATCATTCACCAAGTAAAATAAGCTCTAATGCAGCTTTAGGAGTTCTTTTGGATGATGTAAAAAATAAAAAAATTAAAGATATATTTACATTATCATTAACTAGAATAACTAGGGATATGGATGTATTACTTGATATGATGCAAACATTAAAAGCAAATAATTCGGATATATATTTAATTGATGAAAATAAATATCTTGTTAAAGATTTATCTCATGAACTGCTTATCTTAAAGGGTTTGCAAGACGTTCTTCCTCATGAAGAGTTGGAAGAAGAAATAGATGAAATAGAATATGAGTAAAAATTTTAAAACCAGAATGGAGATTTCATAATGACACAGGAATATAGAAAAGTAAATATTTTAGAGGAGTTTAAAGATATAAATTATATAGAAAAAATAGATAAATTCTTTTCAGAAAACAAATGGGAATTATTAAAGACTATTTCTAAAGAGGATACTAAAGACTACTATCAAATATATTTTGGAAAAAATGTACAAGTAGATAATAATTATGAATATGGATTCCCATATCTTTTTACTACAGAAGATACAAAAAAAGAATTATTACGTATTTTAAACTATAAAATATTGGACACAAGGATAAGTAATTTTAGATCTATTAAAGAACATTTTGAATCTTTTGATTTGCATAGCAATATATATGAATATTTATATTTTATTGGGATTACAAATGAAAAACCACTTATATCAGATGAAGATTTAATAACACTAATAGATAAATGTTCAGAATTTTACAGTGAATTTTTAAATCCAATTGAGGTTGGACAATCTCTTGCTAGAGAAATATATGAGAACAATAATATTACATTAGAGCAAGTAAAATCTATTTCAATGGATGACTTTTTTTCTTGGTATAATAATGAAAGATGTCTTAGTTTACCATTAGAAATATCTAACAAACCATATAAAATTAAAATTGGCTTTGACTATCCATCATGTATAAAAGATGGAAGCATTGTTATAGGAGAAGGTTATGTTTATTATTACAATACAGAAGAAGAATATAATACCTCTTCCGAAAGTAGCATTGATGATTTTAGGTTTAAATACGATATAATTAATGAACGAATATTTGATGTTGAATGCAAAAATCAAGATTCTAAAAACTATATAGAAAAAGATTTTGATGATTTTATTGATAATATAAAATCTAACTTATTATCAAATTTAGAAGAAGAAATAGAG
>CAQHJP010000006.1 GCA_948801035.1 uncultured Bacilli bacterium | reverse complement strand
GGCAAGTCTATAATAATAACTCGCTTATCTGATGCAAAAGCATCTCCTATAGGCCTCATCATTTCTATATTTTGTCCCCAACCATGAAGCAAAACAATTGCATCTTTAGTCTTAACACCATAATCTAGATAATTTATACTATCATGCATATTATCACCATATAAATTATAACACTATTTCTATTAAAAAGCAAAGGAATTATATTAATAAACACTAACTATATCAATATTTTTTAAATTATTTTTAAGTTCAATTATTTCTTTTTCTGTTGCACTGATTTTTATTTTATCTATCATTATTCCACTTGATATTATATTTGTTTTTAAATTATATAATTTAATACTTTCTAAATACTTAATATAATCTAGTTTAAATGATTCGATGTTTTTTAAATTATTTAAATTTTTAAAATAATATTTATATTTGATTTTGTCTTTATATAAATTATTTATTTTAGGTTTTAACCAAATTACTTCTGTATTAATAAAATAATCATTAAAATTATTAGTTGATATATTACTTTTAAATATTACCTCATAATAATTTTTATTATCTATTTCATTAAATACTGGTTTAATATCACTTTTTATAAAAAAACTTAAAAAAAACAAACTAATTAATAGTACATACCTCTTCATACCCTTCACCATTAATAATTTGGTTTTTTTTATAAAAAATATAGCATTTTTTTTTCTACTGTCTTTTTATAATTTCTTAAATGTCATTATAATCTTTATTTATAGGTATTTATAACAACTTTATTTTTAGAAGATAATCACATATATTTTTTCTAATTTTCATATATATTATCATTTATTTTTAATATCATTCTTCTGTATTGAGTTTTAAATCCTAATCTTTCATATAGATTTCTTGCTATATTTCCTTCCATTACTTCTAAAGATATATCTTTATCTTGCACTTTTGCCATATCAATTAATTTATTTAATGCTATTGTACCTATTCCTTGACCTCTATATCTTTCATCTATATAAAATCTATATAAATATATTTCTTTTTCATAATTTTTTATTCCTATAAAACCAGCCATTTCGTTGTTAAACATAATTTTATAATATTCTTCGTTTTTTTCAAAAGTTAATTCTTCCGGTTTTATAATTCTTATTTGATATATTGAATCAACTGTATTATGGTGTTTCCATTCTTCTATAATCCATTCTCTAAAATAATCATTTTCTTCTTTTTCTAATTTTATACTTAATTTTTTCAAATTAATTGCCTCCTCTTTATATTTCATTTTTCTCATTTTACCATATTTTTAGAAACTAAAGTAGTAAATTGGTAGTAAAATAGTTTTAAAATCTTGCGTGTACCATCTAAAATAAACTAAAAAGATGAAATAATTATTTTATTTCATCTATATCCATGTTTCTTGTATGTTTAATTGGTTCCCAAGCTAAATTTTTAGTAAATGCACAAACAAAATTTATTGGTATCCATGTAATCATAAATACAGGGAATAATAATATTCCAGATATTAATGACTTAGTACTTTTTTTATTATAAACAACTACAAATATGTTAAGTACTACGCTTCCAACATATGCCATTATAAAAAATAATATTCCATAAGCATACATATATGAAAATAAATCATATAATTGTACACCAAATATTCTAAATAATATTAACACTACAGTTAAAATAGTCGCAAGTATTTGCATAAATGGTGCTGAAAACATAAGTAACATATCAAAACATGCAATATTTCCTGTTTTACTATAAGTAGTAAATAATCTTTTTGCATATCTTTTTAAACACTGAATATTACCAAGTGACCAACGTTTTCTTTGTTTCCATGATGCTTTAAAATTAGTTGGTTGTTCATCATAAGTAATAGCTTCCTCAGCAAATATAACTCGTATATTATTAAGTGCGCATTGTGCTGTAAATTCAACGTCTTCTGTAAGCGTATATGTGTCAAATCCATATTCATCTATTACTTCTTTTTTTACCATAAATCCAGTACCATTAATAGATGCTGAACCTCCTAGATGCATACGTGCTTTATTGAAAAAGAAATTTTGTATCCAATAAAATACGGAGTAACTACCACTTATCCAATTATCTGATGGGTTTTTACTATCACGATTACCTTGTGCAACTTTATATCCATCACATACAACATCATTCATTCTTGCTAAATAATTAGCATCTACTACATTATCTGCATCAAATATTATATAAGCATCTATATCTTTATTTTTAAAAGTTTCAAATGTAAACTTTAATACATCCCCTTTGGATTTAGTTGCAACAGTGCATTTTACAATTTTAGCTCCCGCAGCTTTAGCAGCACTTTCTGTAGAGTCAGTACAATTATTTGGTATTACATAAACATCATATAATTCCTTGGGATAATTTTGAGAAAGTAAACTCTTAACTAAACTGCCAATTACAGTTTCTTCATTACGTGATGCTATTAAAATAGCAAATTTAGTTTTAGGTTTATGTTTTTTTATATTTTTCTTTTTCATTCCCTTAAATCCAAATAACCCTGTAATTGCAAAATAAAGTGCATATGTAAGTGTTATTACAAATAAAGCATAATATATAAATTTTATCATCTAATCACTTCCTAAAGTTTATATAATTATACCATAATTATGTAAAAAAGAAAACATATTTACATATGTTTTAAAATGGAAATTTTAAATTGCCACTTTTTAATTTTTGCATCATTATTTTCATCTGATCGAATTGTTTAAGTAACCTATTTACTTCCTCAACACTTCTACCTGAACCTTTAGCTATTCTAATTTTTCTAGATGCTTTAAGTACACTTGGATTTTTTCTTTCATATGGTGTCATAGAAAGTATTATTGCTTCAATGTGAGCAATATCTTTTGGATTAATTTGAATATTAGAAAGTCCCATTTTTTTAGCCTGTGGTAACATTTTAATTATATTTTCTAAAGGTCCTAATTTCTTTATTTGCTTAAATTGAATTAAAAAATCTTCTAAATCAAATTTACCACTACTCATTTTTTTAGCACTTTTTATAGATTCTTCATCTATTACATCTTCTGCTTTTTCTATCATAGACATAATATCGCCCATATCAAGTATTCTAGATGCCATTCTATCTGGATAAAAAGCTTCTAATCCATCCATTTTTTCACTTGTTCCAACATATTTAATATCAACATTAGTTAAATGTCTTACAGATAAAGCAACTCCTCCTTTAGTATCACCATCAAGTTTAGTAAGTATTGCTCCAGTTAAATTTAATTTTTCATTAAACCCTGTAATAACATTTATAGCATCTTGCCCCATAGTAGAATCTATTACTAAAAGTATTTCATCAGGATTTGATACATTTTTAATGTTTATAAGTTCATTCATTAATTCTAAATCAATTTGAAGTCTTCCAGCTGTATCAATTAATATATAATCAAATTTATTTTCTTTAGCATATTTAATAGCATTAGTAACTGTATTAATAGGATTATTTAATCCTTCTTCATAAACTTCAATATTAAGTTCACGTCCAATTTGCTTTAACTGATCTATTGCTGCTGGACGATATATATCGCATGCAACTAAAAGTGGTTTTTTAGAGTGTTTTTTTCTAAGTAAAAGCCCAAGTTTTCCAATAGTAGTTGTTTTACCACTACCTTGAAGTCCTACAAGCATTAATATGTTAGGATTTTTATCCATCGAAAGTGGTTTTTGATTTCCACCCAATAGTTCAATGAGTTCATCCTTTACTATTTTAATAAACATCTCACTTGGTTTTAAACTTTTTAAAACTTCTTCTCCTAAAGCACGCTGTTTAACATTATTAATAAACTCTTTTACAACTTGATAATTAACGTCCGCTTCTAATAAAGCAAGTCTAAGTTCTTTAGTTATATCTTTAATGTTATCCTCAGTTATTTTGCCATACCCTTTTATTTTATTAACAACACTAGATAATCTATCACCTAAATTTTCAAACATTTTATCACCTTTTCAAATTATATAATTTTATTAAATTAGTGTCAAGAAAAAAAGAAGATTACTTCTTTTTGAAAAATGTTCTAGCAACATAAAAATCAAATACACAATAAAGTATTACCAAAAGCCATATAAATACTGTCTCAAATATACCTGATGTATAAATTTCTACTATATTAAAAACGCTTTTAGGAAAATATGTATTTATAAAATTAGATAAAAATGCTAAAGGCAAATGTGATGCTATAAATGCAAGTATTCTTAAAAATATATCTACCCATGCCACATAATAAACAAAACTTGAAAATTTCTTAAAAATCATTACTGCCAAACCACCTAAGACAATTATAACTAAAACTATATCCATAACTAACTCCTTATATCTAAATTAACTGTATATCCATAACAATTACTAAAATCTAAATTAATCTTATTTTCATAAATACTGATTTTTATATAAGATGAATTATCTACATCCATATTATATATTACTTTATAAAATTTTGAAACCGTAATACGATATGTATTACTACCTTCTAAATAATTAGTAGATTCTAAATCTGAATTTTTAACAATATTATAAATGATAATAGGGCTAATTAAATCATAATTTAAATTTTCTACTTTTTGGTAATTTATTATTTGAATATTTTTTAAATATTCAAATTCATCTACCTGATCATTTGGCAAATCATTTGTATCATTAGGATTTTTAAAAGTAGCTGTACTTAAAAATGTAAAAACAAAGATAAAAAATATTAAATACAAAAGTAATATTGCTAATGATCTTGTTCTTTTATTTTCTAATAATTTCTTAACAAATTTAATAAATTCTCTCATTGTAAAACTTTTCCTACTATATCTTTATTACCATTTATAAAACTTTTAGCATCCATAACTTTACAACCTTCTAATTGTACCGTTTTAAAAACTACTTCTCCATTACTTACTTTAACACCAAAACCATCATTATAAATAGCTGTTACCTCACCATTAAATCCAGTTGGATAATTATCAGTAATATAACTTTCAAATACTTTAAGCCTTTTACCTTTATATATACAGTATGCACCAGGATGTGAATTTAGTGCTCTTATTTTATTATAAACTTGTTTTGCTGTTACATTAAAATTAATTTTTTCATCTTCTTTTTTAATTGTAAAAGCATAAGAAGAAAGACTATTATCTTGTTTTATCCTACTATTTGTTTTATTTATAATACTAGGAAGTGTGTCAAGAAGTAATTTTACAGCTACTTTACTTAATTTATCATGAAGCGTATCATATGTATCATTTTCCTCTATATCTACGGGTAACTGTGATATAATATCTCCCTCATCCATTTTCGTATCCATATACATGATAGTTATACCAGTTTTAGTGTGCCCATCCATAATAGCTTTTTGAATAGGAGCACCACCTCTTAATTTAGGAAGTAAAGATGCATGAACATTAATACAACCAAGTCTTGGTAAATCAAGAAGCGCTTTAGGAAGTATTTGACCATAAGCACAAGTTATAATTAAATCTGGATTTAAGTTAGATATCTCTTCATATTCGGTTTTTATATCATTAGGTTGAAGAACTAAAATAGTATTATCTAACCCGACTTGTTTTACAGCTGATACCTGAATTTGACCTCTATTACCTTTTCTATCAGGTTGTGTTACAATAGCTCTAACATTATAGTTTTCAATTAAACTTTTTAAAATAGGAACAGCAAAATCAGGAGTACCCATAAAAACAATTTGCAAATCTTTTTTTACTTCTATATTAGATAAATCCATATAATCACCTATTAAACATTTTAACACATTTTAATAAGTATGTAAAAAAAAATTATTCAAAATTGAATAACTTTATATTGAGTCTATATTTATTTTAACTTTTTTAAGTCCGTTTGCATAGCTTGCTGCTTGTACTATTGTTCTAATAGCATTAGCAGTTACTCCACCACGACCTATAACTTTTTTTATTTCTTCACTGCTTACTAAAACTTCTATAGTAATAAATTCCTCATCAGTATCAAATTGTTTTACTGAAACTGAATCTGGATCACTTACAATACTTTTAACTAGTACACTAGTTAACTCTGCTAAAGACATTATTTTCCACCTTTAGACTCATGAAATTGTTTCATAATTCCAGCATCTTTTAATAAATTTCTAACTGTATCTGTAGGGATTGCTCCATTTTTTAACCATTTAAGTGCAATTTCAGAATCAATTTTAACCTCAGCTGGAGATGTAATTGGATTATAAGTTCCTACTGTTTCTATAAATTTACCATCTCTTGGGCTTTTTGAATCAGCTGCTACAACACGATAAAATGGTCTTTGTTTACTACCCATTCTTTTAAGTCTTAATTTAACTGCCATAATATCACTCCTTTTCTTAGTACATTATAACATCTTAAAATAAAAGTGTCAACTGTTTTAGGTTGACACTATATTATATGTAATTTTCATCCACTTTATCAATTTCTTTTAAATCTTCTTCTGTTAATTCTTCATCTATTAAATCCCAAGGTTCTTCATCTTCTTCTATTGATATTTTCATTTTAGTTTCACCAACTATTTCAACACCTAATTCTTTTTCTATATCAAATGAAATAATTCCCCCATCCAATATATCGACTTTTACACAATTAGGTTGACTTAATGATCTTACAATTATTTCAGTATCTGCAGTTAAGTCAGCATTTTCCTTAATTTTAACATTAAATAAATCATTATATTCTATTTTTTTATTAACAACTGTTGTTTTAGAATCTGAATCATATGAGTACCAAATATTTACATCAAAAGATCCATCAACACCTACTTTATCCCCACTTTTATATCCTTTAAATTTATGGTTAATAACCCAGCAACCTAATACTGTATTAGGATTATCAGTAGTAGATATTTGATAATTATTTTTAAAAGATTTTTTACCTTTTCCAACAACTGCTTTTGTAACTATTTCTTTATATAAAGCCATTTTAATCACCTCTACTTTAATTTATGCAAGAGTTAGGTTTTTGTATACTTTTATTTAAAAAAAATTAAAAAAAAAAGAGTTTTTTAACTCTTATATATAAAATCTATTTGTAACATTTTCTATAAAATCTAAAGTTTTACAAACTTTTAAAGATGAACACCCTGAATCATGTGATATTTCTAATTTATCAGTTGATTCTGATAAATTATATCCTGACGAATAAATTATTTTACTTAAATCTTCATATGATATTTTACATGGTATAATTTCTTTTAAAAGCTCATTTTTAATAATTTCTATTTTCTTTTTAGTATTCTCACCTATATAAAATTTACCTAACGCAACACCATAAATATATGCACTAGATAATAATTTTTCAATTTCTTTAGAATAAGGCATACCAAGTTCATTTTTAGAAAATACATAACTATATGGAATTGAAATACCAAATTGTTGTAATATAATTAACATTCTTTGAATTTCTTCATTTATTGTATCAGAATTAAAATTTGGTACTTTCCCATAAAAATTAGTATACATACTTGCAAGAATACTTTCACATACATCTAAAGGTTTTCCTTTTATATTTATAAGTGATTTTAAATTTTCTAAAGACGTGGATAATTCATTTTTTAAATATGGGCTATCAATAATTTTAGTATCATCATAATCAGTGAAGTTAATATCAAGATTTTGTCCCACCTCGTATTTCATATGAAAATATCCATGTTTATTTATAGTATTTAATTCATAATAAAATAAATTAGTTCTATCATATTTAACAGTTAAATTAAAAATATTATCTACATATTTTACTACTAATAGTTCTTCTTTATAATTTCTTAAAATAGTTCTTAAAATGGTAACATTTGTTATCATATCATTAGGATTTTTGTTTTCTTCAAAAAATCTTTCAATTATATTTTTTACATTTTCATCTATCTTGTCATAAGTCCCAATAAAATAAAATTCTAAACTTGCCTCATCATATTTTTTTTTATATTTATATTCTAATTTTTGCATAGATTCTCCTTTTTTCTAAGTATTATAACATAATTTATAAATAATACAAGAAAAATGTAATTATTATCATATATTTCCTACTTTCTATAAAAAATAAAAAAACAACTACTCAGCTGTTTTAATAACTTCTTTATTTTTATATGTTCCACATTTTGGACATACTCTATGTGATTTTTTTGCTTCACCACATTTTGGACATTTAATAGTGTCATTAGCACTTATTACATAATGAGTTCTTCTTTTACGTCCTCTTGTTTTACTTACTTTTCTAAATGGTACAGCCATTTATAACACCTCTTTTCTTTAATCTATAATTAACTTCCAACCTTCGCCTTCAGTTTTAACACCAGTTAAGTCTTCATTAACAATTCTAATTGGAATTTCCATTAATATATTTTCCCATATAATTGGAAAAATATCAATAGTATTTTGATTATTTTTATAATTTTCTTCTAATATTTCGTCAATTTCTATACTAAAACTATAATCTGTAGGTTTTAAAGTAATACTACATGGTAAAACCATTACACCTGTTACATTAACATTTAAATTAAAACCATCATAAGATTTAGATATGCTTCCTTTGATTATAACATCATCAAGTTTTAAAATATTAGTACTCTTAATTTCTTCATTAAAAGAATATTTTAAATCTATTAAAGCATATTCATCAATTCCACTTTTAAGTCTTGTAATATCAATAATCATACCAAACACCTAAATAATTATACATAATTTTTTTTAAAAAGTAAAGGAAAAAGTGTTATAATACATAAAAAGGAGAATTAATATGGTAGGAATAATTGCAGAATATAATCCATTTCATAACGGACATTTATATCACATTAATGCGGTTAAGAAAATGTTTAAAAACCAACCTATAGTACTTGTTTTAGTAGGAAATTTTTTAAATCGAGGTGATGTATCTGTTATAGATAAATTTGATAAAACTACTCTTGCACTTACATACGGAATTGACCTAGTAGTAGAACTTCCATTTATATATTCTGTCCAATCTGCTGATACATACGCTGATGGATGTATAACTATTTTAGATAGTTTAAAATGTAAATATTTAGTTTTTGGTAGTGAATCTAATGACATTGAAATACTTAAAAAAATTGCTACAATACAAACAAAAGAAAATATAGATATAAATAAATACTTAAATCAAGGATACAATTACCCTACTAGTTTATCAAAAGCTATATATGATAAATTAAATATTAAAATATCTTCTGCAAACGATTTACTTGGTATAAGTTATATAAAACAGATAATTTTACACAATTCTAATATTACACCAGTTACTATTAAAAGAACAAATGACTATCATTCACTAGATACTTCAAATAATATAATAAGCGCTACAAGTATTAGAAACTTAATTAAAGAAAATAAAGACATATCTAAATATGTACCAAATGAGACCATTAAATATATTAGAAATATAAGTTTAGAAAATTACTTTGATATACTAAAACATCAAATTATCTTAGAAGATTTAGAAAAATATCATGATATTGATAAAAACTTAGCAATACTTTTTAAAAAGCATATAATGAATTCTAATAGTATAGATGATTTGATTCATAAAGTTAAATCTAAAAATTACACATATAATAAAATAAAAAGAGCACTTGTGCATATTTTATGTGGACTTTATAAAACTGATTTAAAAATAAATTATATAAGAGTACTGGGATTTAATAAAACTGGTAGAGCTTATTTAAATAAAATAAAAAAAGAAACTAATTTACAAATAATAACTAATTTTAATAAATTATTAGAATACGAACTAATAATTAGTAAAATATATTCTTTAAAAGCTGGAGATGATGTTATTAAAAAGGAACTAGCTGGTCCTATTATTATTGACTAAATAATACATTTTATATATAATATCCCATTAAAGGTGATTTTATGAACATAATAAATTTTAAAAACGTAATAGATAATATGGATAATTTAACATTTTTACTAGATAATGTTAAATATAATAAAATTTCAGTATATAACGCTTTTTTTACATTAATTGATATATTTGAAGAATTTGATATTAAAATTGACCATGTTTATAAAAAATATGATCCTGAATTATTTAAAAAAATGAATGATATTTATTTAAAAAAATTAGATGATGTCAGTAAGTTAGAATTTAGAAGTTTCATTAAAGACATTACTTGTAATTTAAAACAGATAAATGATTTAACTTTAAATTATAAACTAAATGAACTTTCTAAAGATGAAATTATAAAATACTCTTTAGAATTCTGTGATTTTTTTGATCCTACATTTTTAAAATATGCTGAGGTATGCTTAAAGAATAATTTATTTTTTAAAAACTCTAATGATTTAAATGCATATAGT
>CAQHJP010000005.1 GCA_948801035.1 uncultured Bacilli bacterium | reverse complement strand
ATTAAAAAAGTTTTATCATATACACCAGATTCATCTTTAATTTTAAAAGTAGCAGTCCCGAATTTATGATTATATGGAAACCCTAATTCACTTCTAGCGTCATTTTTAGTAACCTTAATTCCCATTTGCTCTAAAGGAAGTAATGTACTCATTTGGGCTATTTCACAAAATCCTTTAAGTGATGTATGTTTTATATCTTTACCCATTTGTTTTACTATTATACTTAAATTATTTTTAGTATTTTCAATGGTTGTTTTAATTATATTTAAAGCATCATTATTACTTATTCCACCCTTAAAATCCAAATTATCTGGTATACTATATAACTTATGTTCACATCTGTCTACATCTAGCAAAAATATTTTATCTTTAAATAATGATATTAAATTTTCAAATCTTTCATTTTTAATATTATATTTATTACTTAACCTATAATATTCTTTAAGAAGTTTTGATAATTTATCACTTTTAATGCTATTTTCCACATTACTATAAAGTAGTTGCTCAATTAACGAGATAACCTCTGATGTTTCTATCATTTTACTTCACCATATTTATTTTAGCACAATATTAATATTTTTAACATATTATTTGATGTGCACTTTGCTTATATTTTTAAATTATGATAAAATTATTAGCATAATGCAAACTTTAGGAGGATGTTTTATGGTTAATTTTGTTGTAGTTGATGATAATTGTGCGATTACAAGTAAGGTTGAAAATATAATAAACAAGATAATGGTTAAAAATGAAATTGATTATAACATTGAAATTTTTAATGACTATAATTCAGAGTTTAACAAGTTAATTAATTCTAAAATATCTAGTAGAATTTATATTCTTGATATTGAAACCAAATCGGCATCAGGAATAGATATAGCTAGAAAAATAAGAAGTAAAGATTTGGATAGCGTAATTATATTTATAACAGCGCATGAAGAATTAGGCAATCTAATTATTAAGCAAAGCTTAATGATACTAAATTTAATTTGTAAATTTGATAATTTTGACAAAAATTTAAAAGAATCTATATTAAAATCTTTAAAAATAATTGGAAAGAAAAAAATAATGAGATTTTATGATTATAATTCACTATATACAATAGCTATTGATGATATTTTATATATAACTAAAGATACAGTAGAAAGAAAAAGTGTTATAGTAACTGATTATACTACTTATAAAGTATCCACATCACTTTTAGATTTAAAAAAATTAGGTTATGGTTTATTAGTTCAGTCACATAAATCATGTTTAGTCAATAAAAGTAGAATTTCAAAAATAAATATAACTAAAAAAACTATAACATTTAATAATGGACTGATTATCGATTTGTTTTCAGATAATTACAAAGAGGAGTTGATGTAAGATGATAAATAGTATAATTTTTTATTTTGTTCCAACATGTATAAATGCATTCACAGTTTTAACAATATTATCGATGCTTTTAAAAGAAAAGTTTAATTTTAAAGATAAAAAAACATATATAGGGATATTTCTACTTATACTATTGATTGTGTTAAATATTATTTATGTAACTGGTTTTATTAGAATTGTGGTAACACTAATTATCTTAACTATTATGACGTGGTATATTTTTAGAAAAAATATTTTTGATTGTTTTACAGCTACCTGCGTGGATGAATTCATAATGATTGCTGCAGAAATTATTTGTATGTTATTATTTTCAATATTTAAAATTAATTTAATACTTTTTTCAGTAAATAGTTTTATTTCTAATTGCACCGTGAATCTTTCTGTTTCATTATGTGCTTTACTTTTGTTTAAGATAAATTTTGTAAGAACTACTTGCGAGAAAGTTTTAAATTATTTATCTAAAACAGATATAATTAAAAAAATAATAGTACTTTTAATTTTCTTTATAACTTTAAATATATTACTTATGTTCATATATTCTACTAATATAAATGGTTATGTAATATTAATTAATTTAATATTTGTCATAATATATAGTGTTATAATTTATTTTTTGTTAAATGAGAAAAATAAAAATATTGAGTTTAAACAACAAAATGAAATTTTAATTTCTAACTTATTTGAATATGAAAAAATGTTAGATTATCAAAGAGTAAATAATCATGAAAATAAAAATCAATTATTAGTTATTAAAGATATGATTAGAAAAACTAATAAGAAAGCTTTAGAATATATTGATACAATAATAGACGAGAAACGTAAGGATGATGAAGGATTATATACTTATGCTAAAATAATTCCAGCTGGTGGTTTGCAAGGTTTAATATATCAAAAAATGTTAGAAATGAAAGAAAAACATATAAATATTGAACTTAATGTAGATAAAGAAGTAAGAAAAGTTAATTTAGATCATATATCAAATAGAACAAAATATGATTTATATAGAGCAGTAGGAATAATAATTGATAATGCTATTGATGAAACTTTAAAGCTAAAAGAAAAATCTATAATGATAATTATGTATAAAGAAGATAATAATATAGTAATAGAAGTATCTAATAGATGCAAGGATATTCCTGATTTATCTAAGATAGATGAAAAAGGTTATACTACTAAGTCAACTGGTCATGGATATGGACTTAGTTTACTTAAAAGTATAGCTAATAATGATTGTATTTCAAATATTAGAAGTATAAATAAAGATATATTTACTCAAATAATAAAAGTAAAGATTAATTAGTCTTTACTTTTTTATTTAAAATGAATGAATTAAAATATTTTTTAGATATGTTTTTTGTTATATTTTTTTTGCTATTTTTAAATTTATTTAATTAAGCTTTTTGGGCATTTTGGTTCATCAGCTAAAACAAATGAACATGCTTGACTCCCGATGCTTGCTGTTAAAGTTCCAATGCCAGATAATATGTTTGCTATTATAGATAGTAACCCCATTTTTACTCCTCCCTTCAAACATTATGCAGCTTTATAATTTAAATAATTATTGTATGATAAACCAAAAATTTTATAAATCAAAGGTGAAATCATACAAGCTTGTACAATTAAAGCAAAAATAAAGCTATTTGAAATAAATTGATTAGGAATTATTATAGATGAGGCAATATAAATAATTGCTATAATTGTAGATGTGTATTTAAAAAATAATCTTCTGCGTTTACTTACTATTGGTCTTTTTATAGTATCCGCAGGAGCATTTTTAAAAAACAGTAAAACTAATATCAAACCAATAATAAGTTTTATATTATTGGGTATTAATATGAATGTTGAAATATATGGAACTAGTATAAAAATAATGCTTGATACTATTAGACAAATATAACTTTTAGTCGCATGCAAACCAAAAGAAAATGTTCTAATAACGTTATATATAAGTAAAAATATAATAAATTCTTTAAATATATTTAATATAATAGCAATTAAACTTATTATAATAAGTTTAGTTACTAGTAAATATATACTTAAAAGTCCATATTCAATAATTTCTAATCTTTCATTATCGTATTCTGGAAAATTTTTTTTAATTATATTTAAGCATTTATTAATTACAATCTCTTTCATATCATACACCAATTAAAATTTTAATATAAAAAATGTAGATTTTAAAAAAATATGTATGAAATGTGCAAATAGCTGCACGAAAATTTAAAAATACATAAGAATTTTATTAATAATTAGATTTGATACAACTATTTGGGTATTTCGTTTAAAAAATGAATTTTTATTAAAGTTTATATGATATGATGTCAAAGCCACTATTTTAACAATATAGGCTAAACATTGTCGAAATTTGTATTATCAAATTTCTTGAATGTGGGTATTTAGGGGGCTTATAATTATATTGTAAGGAACTTACTAGAAGGGAGATGTTAGTTTGAAAGGAAAAGTAAAATGGTTCAATAACGAAAAAGGTTATGGATTTATAGAATACCATGAAAATGAAGATATATTTGTTCATTATTCATCAATACTTTCACAAGGATATAAAACTTTAGTTGAAGGTCAATATGTTGAATTTGAATTAGTTGAAACTGATAAAGGTCTTCAAGCAAAAAATGTAGTAGAAATTAAAACAGCTTTAATGAAGTAGTAGCTGTTTTTTTAAAACCTTTTTTTGATAATTACATATATTATATTGAGGTGTAATTATGTATAAAGTTTATCAAGTTTTAATGGGAGATACTATTGATACTTTATCAGATAAGTTTAATATAGATCCTAATGAATTAATAAAAGTTAATGGATTAACTGGGGAAGTTATTGCTGGACAATTAATAGTTGTTCCAAATAATAATTCTTATTTTAATACTTATATAGTAAAAAAAGGTGATAATATATACGAAATAGCAAGAAGATATAATACGACTGAAGAATATTTACTTAAAATAAATGGTTTAAATAAAGATGATTATATATATCCTAATGAAGAAATATTAGTTCCAAAAGATAATATTAGTATTTATATTACTGACTCTAATGATACATTAAATAAAGTAGCAACTATGCTTAATACTAATCCTAGTAGATTAATAGAAGAAAATGAAATTTATCTTTTACCAGATCAACTTATTATTAAAACTAAATAAAAGTATTTTATACTTTTTTTTTATTAATAAATATTGTATAATTAAATAGGTGAAGTTTATGAAAAAAATTTTAATAATATTAAGTTTATTATTACTTACAGGATGTAAAAGTAAAGATTATATAAGTTTATCTTATGCTGATTTTAATAGTAAATTAGATAATAAAGATAGTTTTGTAGTTATATTTGGTTCTGATACATGTTCAGCTTGTGCTAAGTATAAAGAATCTATGAAAAAGGTTATGAAAGATTACAATGTTGATATTTATTATGTTAATATAGCTAATTTATCTGAGGAGGATTATTCTAAAATGTATAGTAAATATGTGATAACTTCTACTCCAACAACAATATTTATAAAAGATGGTTTAGAAACTAGCACTTATGATAGGATTAATTACGCTGCATCATACTCAGATATAGTTAGTAATTTAAAAAAACATGGAATGATAGGTGAATAATATGTTTAGTGTAATTGATAATTATGGAGTTGATTTAACAAAAAAAACATATATATCTAATCCTGCAATAGCAAGAGAAGAAGAAATTAAAAGAGCAATGGTAATATTACTTACTCCAGAAAAATCTGCGCTTTTAGTAGGTAAACCTGGTATTGGTAAAACAGCAATAGTAGAAGGTATTGCATATTTAATACAAAAAGGTGATGTACCTAATGCGCTTAAAGATTATAAAATTATAAGTATTAATTCAACTTCTTTACTTGGAAAAATGACAGTAGATGGTAAAGAAGTTATGATTGCAAGTTTACTTGTAGAAGAATTAAAAAAACTTGAAAAAACAATTTTATTTATAGATGAAATTCATACACTTATCGGAGGTAATTCTGATGGACCTATGGATTTAGCGAATATTTTAAAATCAGGTCTTGATAGAGGAGATATTAAGGTAATAGGAGCAACTACTACTATTGAATATGAAACTTATATTTTAAGAGATAGGGCTTTTTTAAGAAGGTTTGAAAAAATTGATGTTTTAGAGCCTGATAAGGAAACGACAGTAAAGATATTAATGGGAACAATTCCTAAATTGGAGCATCAAACTAATGTTAAAATAAAATATAATCCTTATGTTACAGAACTTTTAGTAAAAGCAATAGTAAGTGCAACCGATGAATATAAAAGGGTATATGGTATTGCTGCTATGTATCCAGATGTTGCGCTATCTGTTTTTCAACAAGTTTTTTCAAATGCTTTATATGAAAATAAAGAGTATGCAGATATACTAGATTTTTATAAAGCAATTATGATGAGTAGAAAAATATATCCTGATAGTATAATTAAAGAATTAGATAATTTTAGGGTAGTATTTGAAGATTTATGTAAAAAAGAGAATATAGAACTTCCTGTTGTTACTATAGATGATTTAGAAAAGGATCAAACTGAAATATGATAAATATAGTTTTATATGAACCAGAAATACCTCAAAATACAGGCAATATAATGCGTACTTGTGTAGCTACTAATTCTAAATTACATTTAATAGAACCACTTGGATTTAAAATGGATGATAAAACTGTTAGAAGATGTGGCGTAAATTATATTGATAATTGTGAGTATGAAATATATAAAAACTTTGATGAGTTTAAAAGTAAAAACAAAGGTAAATATTATTTTTTTACAAGATATGGGCATAAACCACATTCAGACTTTGAATTTAAAGATGAAAATATTTATTTAATATTTGGAAAAGAATCAACGGGCATTCCTAAAGAAATATTAAAAGATTATTTAGATACTTGTATGAGGCTTCCAATGACTGATAAGGTTAGAGCCCTAAATTTATCTAACTGTGTAGCTATAGCAACATATGAAGTTTTAAGGCAAAATGATTATTTTGATTTACTTAGAAATGAACCATTTAAAGGAGAAGATTATTTAGAAAAATAGTCTTTTTTTTAAAATTATAAATTATATAGTTAAAATATGTGATATAAAAAATCAATATTCAAACTTACTATTTAGAATATCAGGCCTTCCACTTATAATACTTGAAATGGCATTTTAGATAAAGAAAAAAGAAAAATTTTAGCTAATAATTTAAAAAATGAGATATAGATTTTTAAAATATATATTGAAAAAAAATGTACTAAGTGGTAATATATTAATATGAGAATAAGGAGGACATATGGATTTTGTTGATTTTTTAGCAAAAAATTATCTTTGGATTATAATTATAATAATTGTAATATTAATGGCTATAGTTGGTTATATAGCTGATAAAACAGAATTTATTAAAACATCTACAAAAATTAAAACTAAAGATAAGAAAGATAAAAAAGTAAAAGAGGTAGCAGAACTTCCTGTAGTTATTGATGAAGAAACTATAGAAAGTCCACAAGAAATAGAAACATCAGATGAAGTAGAAGAAACTGTTGAACCTTCAAATATAAGTGAAGATGAAAACAACTCTAATCAAGATGAAGAGTCAGAAACAATAGATGAAGCTTTATTTGCACCACTAGAAGATTCTAATGAAGAACTTAAACCTGTTGATATTTCAACACTTGATAATGAAGTTGAATCTGATGAAGATATATGGAAATTTTAAAAAGAGTTAATTAAAACTCTTTTTTCATTATATTTAATATTTCATCAAAATTATCATCTTTAGCTATTATGTTTTTATGTGTATTTCCACATTTTTTACATTTATATATTATTTTATAAGTATCTTTATATTTTTCTATATCTATAGGTACTAACATGCCTAAGCAAGTATTTAATCTATCCCCCGGATTTACATCTACATGCTTTGAATAAAGACAAAAATTGCAGTGATCTCTTGCAGTATATTTTAGTTTAGATACTTCTTTTTTACAATTTTCACATATAAAATCATCATCAATCATATTAAATCTTTTCATACATTTATTATACCATAAATTAATTGTTTTTATTAAAATTAATTGATTTTTAGTATATATAGTTATATAATTTTATATAGAATTGAGGTTTACTATGAAGTATTATTTAAAAGTTTTTTTAAGTCTATTTATACCTATTTTACTTGTTGAGTTGATTTTTAAAATTTCAATGTTTAATACTTTTGGATTTGAAACATTAAGAATTATATTATTTACACTAGAGATGACTTTAATATTAAGTTTACCTATTAGTTTAATTAAAGGAAAAAAGGTAAAAATAATTATATCATTAATTACATTTTTATCTTCTATTTATGCTTTAATAGAAATATCATTTAAAAATTTTATGGGTAATTTTATGTCACTTAGTATGATTTCATCGGGGGATGCTACAAGAATTAGTAATGAATTTATAACGTTTATATCAGAAATAAAATTAGAAGCATATTTATGTTTATTACCATTTGTTATATTAGTTATAATATTTATATTTAAAAAATTAGATTATGAAGTATTGAGTTTAAAAAGTACTGTTACAATTATATCAATAATTATAGTTGTAGTTATATCCTCAAGATTATCGCTTAATGTAACTAATAAAACTCAAATTAAAAGTAACAAAGAGTTATATGAAAATCCAACACTTATGGATGTTTCACTTTCACAATTTGGAGTTAATAGATTTTTTCTTAGAGATTTAAACTCATTTATATTTAAAAAGGATTCATCTTTAATAGAAATTGATCAGGAAGATAAACCTGTTAGTGTAGTAACTGATTATAGTAGAATATTTGATGATAGTAGTTGGAATACACTAATTGAAAATGAAAAAGATGTTGCAATTAAAAATTTACACCAATATTATATTAATCAAAATATAACAGAAAAAAATGAATACACTGGAATTTTTAAAGATAAAAATTTGATATTAATAATGACTGAAGCACTTGATATGTCTATAATTAATGAAAATTTAACTCCAACTTTATATAGATTAATTAAAGAAGGATGGTATTTTGATAATTACTATGCACCTAAATTTAGTTGTACAACTGGAGAAAGTGAATTTATAGCTGAAACTTCAATAATACCAAGTAATACAGTTTGTACACCTCATACATATATAGATAATGATTATACTTATAGTATATTCAATTTATTTAATAATAAAGGATATACATCAGCTTCATATCATGGATGGAGTGATAAATATTATCCAAGGACTAAACTTCATGCCAATATGGGTTCAACTTTTTATAATGCTGATAAATTAGGTTTTAGTGTAAATGGTGGATGGACTAGTGATTTAGATTTTATGAAAAAATCTTATGAAGTATTTAAAGATACTGAAAAATCATTTAATTTTTTAATTACTGTATCAATGCATTTTAGTTATGATTTTGATGATGCTACTACAAGAAAAAACTGGAACTTAGTAAAAGATTTAAACGTTAGTACATCTATGAAAAGATATTTAGCTAAAGCTGTTGAATATGATTTAGGACTTACTTATTTAATTGATACTTTACAAAGTGAAGGTAAATTAGATGATTACGTAATTGTTATATTTGGAGATCATCATCCATACAATTTAGATTTTAAAAATTTAGCAGATTTATCTTATATAGATAGATATGAAAATTTAAATGAAGATAGACTTCCATTTTTGATATATAGTCACAGTGAAGAACCTATGACTATTAGTAAGACAATGAGTACATTTGATATACTTCCGACTATAGCTAATTTATTTGATTTAGATTATGATCCAAGACTTTATATTGGAACAGATGTATTTTCTAAAGATGAGACAATTGCAATATTTCCAAATGGAAATTGGATAACTGATAATGCAGTATACTTTGCTGGAAAAAATAAATATGAACTATTTAATGATAGTGTAGATAGTGAATATATAACAAAAATAAATAAAATTGTAAATAATAAATTCACAGCTAGCGATGCTACTTTGAAAAAAGATTACTTTAAATATTTAAAAAGGTAAAATTTTACCTTTTTTTTAGTATACTTAAATAGGTGGGATAATGGTTAGGTTTTTTTTCTTTTTAATTGGTTTTGGGCTTACAATAATAGGAAGTGTATATATAATTATATATTTAAATTTAACTACTATAGGGTATAATTTTTTAGATTATGTTAATTTTATAATTAGAAGGATTGAATGCCTAAATTTATTAATAGGCTTAATCATTATGTATCTAAGTTTACCTAAGGAGGATAAAAATGAATCATATATACGATATTTCAGTAAATTTTAATACGAATTTGTATGAAGTATTTGAATGGAATAAAAATGATAAAATAACTCGTATTAAAAAAATACCAATATTTAGAGTTACATCGTCTGATATGAAAAATTTTATAACTAAAAAAATAACTATTGAAAAAAGTTTTTTAGATAAAATTTATAAGAAAACTGAAATGTTTGATAAAAATGTAATTAATTATGCATTTATTGTAACAGATAGAGTTGATGCTATAGCAATTAAAGTAACAGATAAAATTTTATATAGTAGATTACTTTTTAGTGAAGAAAGGGAAGTTTTAGAATATTCAAATAATATTTTACTTACAAATATAGAATATGAAGTTATAAAAGATAAAAATTATAACTTTAAAACTAGAAATGAAATAAAAATAAAAAATTATATAAATAGAAAAGTAAATGAGTTAATAAAAAATAATGAAATTGATGAACTTGAATATTTATATTTAGACTGTTTTAATATAAAAAATCCAAGTAGTATTACAAACATATTTAGTTTAATTAATAAAAATTGGGATAACATATATTTAAAACTTTATAATTTACTTAAAATGACTGAAATTAAATAGTCGTTTTTGAACTGAACCCCAAAAGTTGGACAGTTTATTAGTTAGAGGATTGTAACCTGTAATTTACAGGAGACAGTCCTTTTAATTTCACTTTAATTCTATCATAATTATAATAATAAATATAGTCATCTATTGCTTTTATCAATTCGTCTAATGTTTTGTAATTATCTTCTTGGTCATAAAACATTTCTGTTTTAAGTATTCCAAAAAAGTTTTCCATCATACCATTATCCATACTATTTCCTTTTCTATACATACTTTGCTTAATTCCTTTATTCTTCAATCGCTGTTGATAAGATTGATGCTGGTATTGCCATCCTTGATCTGAATGAAATATTAATCCATCAAGATTATTGTTCTTGTTAAATGCTTTATTAAGCATATCATTTATTTGTTCTAGATTAGGGGATTTAGAAGTATTATAGGATATTACTTCACCGTTGAAGCCATCCAATATTGGTGATAAATAAATCTTTTCTCCACGAAGATTAAATTCTGTTACATCTGTATACCATTTTTCATTTGGTTTATCTGCGTAGAACTCTCTATTAATATAATTATCTGCTACTTGACCTACCGCTCCTTTATATGATGAATATTTTCTTTTATTTCTTTTTAGTGGTTTTAATCCTAATTTAACCATTAATCTATAAACTTTCTTATGATTAACATTATATCCTTGATTTCTTAATTCTAATGTTATTCTTCTATATCCGTATCTTTCTTTATGATGGAAAAATATTTCTTTTATTTTATTAATTATTTCTTTATTTTTATTATCTTTATCATTTTTAGATAAAGTATAATAATATACTGATTTAGCTAAACCAGATATTTTTAGAA
>CAQHJP010000004.1 GCA_948801035.1 uncultured Bacilli bacterium | reverse complement strand
GTACCACTTATATCACCACCTTTTCCTGGATTATTTATGCAAACAGATAAAAGAAAAAAAGTAGCTTTAGAAATTTTAAAAAAAGGCTATATTGAATTAACTGATGATAATTTGAAACATTACCTAGATGGTTTTACAATCTCTTTTCGAAATGGTCTATATTATGAAGAAGTTGGTGAAGCAATATATGAAACTAATTATTCATGTGAAGATTATATTAGATTTTTAAATTGAATAGGCTCACAACTTCAAAATGAAGGATTAAAAGTTTTAGGCTATCAAGAATATCCTTTAAAAAATTATAAATTTAATTTTAAAAAATAAGTGTTATAAAACACTTATTTTGTTATTCTATAAAGATTTATACTAGGTTTATTAAATAATCTAAATTTCATAAACGATGTACCAACACCACCTGAAATATATAAATCAGTATTATTTATTTTATAATATTCATCATAATATTTTAAAGAACCATATGGTGTGTATAACTTTCCTATTATTGGTAATCTTACTTGACCTAAATGAGAATGTCCAGATAATATTAAATCATAATTAGAAATTTCTAAATTATCAATAAAATCAGGTTCATGTATTAATAGTATCGAGTATATAGGTTTAATATCATTCTCATCTAAAGATGATATATAATCATTAAATTTATCAGTTTTATTATCTAAATTAGAACTATCTTTATAATTACTACTTATACCAGATATGATTATAGGATAATTAGAATTATCATATACTAAATCGTAGTTATCATCTAAATTAACAAATCCAGATTTAGTAATAGTATCGTAATATTCACTTACAGGCTCATCATGATTTCCACTTATTGCATATTTTCCAAGTCTAGCATTTGTTAAAGATAAATATTTAATTAAAATATCTTTATCATAAGTAGACTCATTATCAAAAAAATCACCAGTTAAAACTAAAATATCAGGTTTAAGCACATTAATGTTATCAACTAAATTTTTAAGTTCATCTTCCCACACAGTTGTTGCATAATGAATATCAGATATGTGTACAATTTTTAAACCATGATATTCACTTATTTTGCTATTTTTTACATTATATTCTTTAATAATTAATCCAGATGTTGCCACAAATCTAGAATACAAAATAAGTAAAATTATAAGTATAAATATAATTATTAAAGCTTTTATAAACTTCCTCATATAAACTCCTTAAATTAAACATGTCAAAATAATTTGTAATAGCATCATAAAACCATTATGAAACATATGTAAGCTAATTGGAACAAATATATTTTTTGAATCAACTAATGCTTTAGCAAATACAAATCCTGGTATAGCATAAGTAATTATGTAAGCTAAATCAGCCCATGACTGAAAGGCGGATACTACGTGAAGCGCACCAAATACAAATCCAGATATTATAATAAATACTTTATCACTTTTAAATATGTTTCTTAAACTAAATCTAAAAATAAATTCTTCTACAATAGGTGCGAATAAAACTGAAGATATAATTATATAAATAGGTGCAATTTTAAAAATTGAATTTATAGCCTCTTGATTATTAGCAATAGAATTTGGAAGTATAAATGTTATTACAACATTACTAATAATCATAAGTCCAAAAGCTAAAGACCAGTATTCCATATATTTTTTTATATAAGATTTAAAATTATTTATATAATCTTTAAATGCGTCTTTGATACTTTTTCTATATATAAAAAATAACATACATATATATATAAATTCATATAGTAATAAATAAACTATTTTAAAATTTAAATTTAAACTATTATAATCTATTTTTAGTATTATAAATGGTAGTGTTTGTAAATTCAAATATAGGAAATAAGATATAAATATAATCATATTTTTAAGTACTTTTTTGTTTTCCATATAATCACCTATATAATATTATATCAAAAAATAATAAATTTTATTTAAAAAAGTATTTAAAAACTAATTTTATTGTGTTATAATCTATATATGCATGAAGAGTGGCTACAAACCACTCTTTAATATATGTTGGAGGAATTATGATAGATAAAATTAAAGAAGCCTTAGAAGGTCCTATAAATGATGCAGGTTTTATTTTAGATAGTGTTAGTTATGAAAAAGAAAATAATAATAATTTTTTAAGAATTATAATTGATAAGAAAGATGAATATATTACTATTAACGATTGTGTTTTAGTAAATGATTTAGTAGATCCAATTTTAGATAAAATTGATTTTATAAATGAATCTTATATAGTTGATATATCTTCCAAAGAGAAAGGATGTGAATAACATGAATAAAGAATTAAAAAAAGCTGTAGAAGCTTTAGAAAAAGAAAAAGGAATATCACCAGATTATATATGTGAATCTTTAGAACTAGCGCTTACTAGTGCATATAAGAAAAATAATAAATCATTAACTAATGTTAGGGTTGAAATTGATAAAGAAAGTTGGGATATACATGTGTTTTCTTATAAAACAGTTGTACTTGATTTAGAAAATGAAGCAAGAGAACCAATTATGATAACAGTACCTGATGAAGATAGTGAGGATCCAGAAGCTACTATTGAAATAGAAAAACCATACATATTTGATCCTAGAGTTCATATAACTTTAGAAGAAGCAACTAAAATAGTTCCAGGTATTGATGTTGGACAGACTATAGAAGAAGAAGTTACTCCAAGAGATTTTAATCGTGTTGCTGCAGCAACAGCAAAACAAGTTGTAATACAAAAAATTAAGGAAGCTGAAAAAAATATTATAATTGAACAATTCCAAGATAAACAAAATGAATTAATAACTGGAATAGTAGAAATGGAAGATTCTAAAAATTATTATATCAATTTAGGAAGATCTCAAGGTATACTTCCAAAGACAGAAATAATACCAGGAGAAGTTATAAAAATGGGATCAAACATTAAAGTTTATGTATCAAAAGTAGAAAATACTACAAAGGGTCCATTTATATTACTTTCTAGAACACATTATGGTTTTATTAAAAGATTATTCGAACTTGAAATCCCTGAAATTAATGAAGGTATTGTACTTGTATATTCTGTTGCTCGTGAAGCCGGTGTTAGAACTAAAATAGCAGTTTATTCAGAAAACTCTAATGTTGATGCAATAGGTGCTTGTATTGGTGAAAAAGGAATGAGAATTTCAAATATATTAAAAGAGGTATCAAATGAAAAAATAGATATAGTTGAGTATGATTCTGATAAGTCTAAATTCATTGAAAATGCACTTTCTCCAGCTAAAAACTTACATGTATTTATATTTGATCCAAAAAAACAAGAAGCTTTGGTTGTAGTAGATAAAGAAAATTTATCACTTGCTATAGGTAAAAAGGGTGTAAATGTTAAATTAGCATCACGTTTAACTAAATATAATCTTGATATAAAAACATTAGAACAAGCAAAAGAAATGGGAATAAATTTAGTAAATGAAGACTAAAAAAATACCGCTTAGAACTTGCGTTATAACAAAAGAAAAATTACCTAAGCAAGAATTAATTAGAGTAGTAAAAAATAAAGAAAATGAAGTTAGCGTTGATATTACTTTAAAAGCAAATGGTAGAGGTGCTTATTTAAAAAAAGATAAAGACGTAATAGAAAAAGCACGCAAAACTAAAATACTAAATAAGATTTTAGAAATAGAGATTCCAGATTATATATATGATGAATTAAATAAAATAATATAGGAGGTGTTTAATATGATGAGTGTTTCAGATTATGCAGAGGACATACAAAGAACTATAGCCGAAGTACTTAGAAAATGTGAAGAATTAGGTATAAGTGCTAGTTCTAAAGATGATGAATTATCAGAGTATGATATAACTTTACTTGATAATGCAGATTTTGATATGGATGAAATAGTAGAAGAGATAATAGAAAATAAAAATATCAAAGTTGAAGAAACTCTTGCAAAACAAAAATTAAAGAAAAAGAGTGATAATAAAACTTCTTCGAAAGAATTTTTGCAAAAGAAAAAAGAAATGTATAAAAATAAAGAAAAATTAAAAACTAATATTACAAATGATGATGTAGTTTTATATAAAGAAAATATGACAATAGGAGATCTTGCTATACGTCTTAATGTAAATAGTGGTGAACTTTTAAAAAAACTATTTTCTTTAGGAATAATGGCTACTATCAATAATTCAATTAGCTTTGAAAATGCTGAGGTATTAGTACTAGAATATAATAAAGAATTAAAAAGAGAAGAAACACAAGATGTTACTAATTTTGAGGAATATGAAATAATAGATGATGAAAAAGACTTACAAAAAAGGCCTCCTGTAGTAACTATAATGGGTCATGTTGATCATGGTAAAACAACACTTTTAGATACAATTAGGAAAACTAATGTAGCTTTAGGTGAAGCTGGAGGTATTACACAAGCTATATCTGCATATCAAGTTAAAATAGATGATTCTTATATAACTTTTATAGATACTCCAGGGCATGCTGCCTTTACTGAGATGCGAGCTAGAGGAGCAAGTATTACTGATATAGTAATTATAATAGTAGCAGCTGATGATGGAATTATGCCTCAAACTGAAGAAGCGATTGATCATGCTAAGGCTGCAAATGTTCCTATAATAGTTGCAATTAATAAAATTGATAAACCAGAAGCTAATGTAGAAAGAGTATTTACACAATTAACTGAACATGGTCTAACACCAGAATCTTGGGGTGGAGATACTTTAGTTAGTTTAATATCTGCTAAAACTGGTGAAGGTGTTAAAGAATTACTTGAAAATATTTTACTTGTATCTTCAATGAATGATTATAAAGCAAATCCTAATAGATATGCTGTTGGTACGGTTGTGGAATCAAGACTTGATAAACATTTAGGTCCAATAGTTACAGTGCTTGTACAAAATGGAACACTAAGATTAGGTGATCCAATAGTAGTTGGAACAACTTATGGTAAAATAAGAACTTTAAAAAGTGATTTAGGCAAAGATTTAACTGAAACTATCTTATCTCAACCAGTAGAAATTACAGGATTATCAGATGTTCCAAATGCAGGGGATAAATTTATGGCTTTTGAGTCAGAAAAACAGGCAAGAAGTATCGCTACAACCAGAAAGGAAACAGCAAGATTAAAAGATTTAGTTCCTTCTAAAGCAGTAACACTAGACGATTTGTTTTCTAAAATAAAACAAGGCGTTAAAGAAATAAGCGTAATAATAAAAGCTGATGTAAATGGCTCAGCCGAAGCAATTAAAAATTCACTTGAAAAATTAGATGTGGAAGGTGTTAAAGTTAACATAATTAGAAGTAGTGTAGGTGCTATAAAAGAATCTGATATAGTACTTGCTAAGGCATCAAATGCAATAATTATAGGCTTTAATGTACGACCTGATAATAATTTAAAAGATTATGCAAAAGAACAAGGAATTGAAATAAGACTTTATGATATTATTTATAAAGTTGTTGAAGAAATGACATCCGCTATGAAAGGAATGCTAGATCCAGTTTATGAAGAAGTTGTAACAGGCTCAGCTGAAGTTAGAAAAATATTTAAGTTTTCTAAAGTTGGTACAATTGCAGGATCTTATATTATAGATGGAGTGGTTAAGAGAGATTCTAAAGCACGTATAATACGTGATGGTGTTGTTATTTATGATGGAGTAATAAATTCTATCCAAAGAGAAAAAGATTCTGTAAAAGAAGTGAAAAAAGGATTAGAATGTGGAATTACTATTGAAAATTATAATGACATAAGAGAAAAAGATATAATAGAAGCATACGAAATGGTAGAAGTGCAAAGATAAATACTATATAAATTATAGTATTTTCTTTATATAAAATATAATAAGTGATATAATAAAAGTGAGGTGTAATATGAGTATTAAAACTGAGAGAATTGCAAGCAATATAGTAAAAGAATTAAGTTACATTTTAGCTTATGAGGTTAAAGATAATGATATAAAATTTGTAACAGTTACAGATTGTCATTTAGCTCCTGATTTAAGTTATGCAAAAATATATGTAACTGTATTTAATAAAGAAAGAATTGATATAACACTAAAAGCTTTAAAAGAAGCTAAAGGTTTTATAAAAAAATGCTTGGCAAGTAGAGTTGATATTAGGCATATTCCTGATTTAGAATTTGTTTATGATGAATCAATTGAATATGGTAAAAAAATTGAAAATATAATTGAAAAAATACATGAAGATTAATTTGACAAATGAATATAATGTGTTATAATAAACTACATTAATTGGGGGGATTTTATGGCACGTACTTGTTCAGAATGTACATACTTAAATTTAGATAAAGAATATGATACTAGTGATGGTAGATTTTGGTGTGAGACTAAATTAGAATGGCATTACGCTAATGAAGCAGCATGTTATAGATATTGTACAGCTTATTCTAGAAATAGTAGTGTTGCTAGAAGTTATAAAGAACATAGTGAAGCTTGTCAACAATCATCAGGTTGTTTTATAACTACAGTAATTGTAAATATATTAAAACAAAATGATAGATCTATAGCTATGGAAAAATTAAGAGCTTTTAGAGATAATATACTTAAGAAAAATGACAAATATAAAAAAGTATTAGTTGAATATGATTTAATAGGACCTATTGTTGCAACTAAATTATCAGCAGATTCTAATGCTTTACAAATATCTAAAAATTTATATAATTTAGGTATTAAAAATGTAATAAAATTGATAGATAAAGGTTTATTTGATGAGGCTGTATCTTTATATGCTGATATGACAGAATTATTAAAAATAGGATATAATATAAAAACAAATATAACAAAAGAAGAAATTGAAAATTGTGATTTAAAAGCTTCTGGTCATGGAAATTATGTTAAAAAAGTATAATTGACTAAATTATTTTAATATGTTATATTTATATTGTTGATGTTGATCAATTAAATAGTTATATAATTAGTAATATAGAAAATTAGTGGTTGATGAAAACTAATCAAGATTATATAATAAATTACAAATTGTAAGTCAAATCGTATACTCACGTTAAGAGTTAAAGTGTATAGAAATATCTATAAAATAAGGTGGTACCGCGAAATTTCGTCCTTATATTTGTAGATTTTTTTTAATTAAAAAGGAGATTATTATGGAAATAAATAGTTTAATAGATCATACAAATTTAAATGCTAGTGCGTCACTTTTGGACATAAAAAAATTATGCGATGAGGCAATTAAATATCATTTTGCATCAGTATGTGTAAATCCTATATATGTTAAAACAGCTAAAGAATTACTTAAAAATAGCACAGTTTTAGTTACTACGACAATTGGATTTCCACTTGGTGCTTCAACAATCGAGGCTAAAGAATTTGAAGCAATTGATGCAATTAATAATGGTGCAGATGAAATTGATATGGTAATTAGCATAGGAGCTTTAAAAAATAATGATTTAGATTACGTAAAAAAAGAAATTGAGACTATAAGAGATGCAATAGATGGACATACTTTAAAAGTTATTATAGAAACTTGCTATCTAACAGATAAAGAAATAGCATCTGTCACAAAAATATGTAATGAAACGTTTGTAAATTTTATTAAAACTTCAACAGGGTTTGGAACACGTGGTGCAAATATTCATGATATTGAAATAATAAATGAAAATAAAAATGATATACTTGAGATAAAAGCAAGTGGTGGAATAAAAACATTTAAAGAAGTAGAACAGTTTATGAGTATGGGAGTTACTAGAATAGGAACATCACATGGTGTAGATATTATGAATGAAAGTTGCGGTGAATGTGACCATGAACATTAATAAATGGAATGAAATATATTTAAATAATAAAAGGTTAGATGATATATTTATAAAAAAGTATGGTGATTTTAATACTGTATTTAATAAAAATTGTATTGGATTATTGGTTGAACTAGGAGAATTTATAAATGAAACTAGAGTATTTAAATATTGGTCTGTTAAAAAATCAAATAAAGATTTAGTACTAGAGGAATTTGCTGATGTTATCACATCAACTTTAGTTTTTTATAATATGTTAAATTTAAAAATAGAAGAGCCAAAGACTCATTTAAAAACAAATGATATATTAGAATTATTTAATTATTTGTTTATTCAATCTAGCAAGCTTATGAATAATTTTAATTCAGAATTAGTAATAGATATATTTAATAATTTATTTTATGCTAAAGAATTATTAAATATAAAAGAAGAAGATATTTTAGAAAGTATAAATAAAAAACATAAAATAATAGAAGAAAGATTAAATAGTAATTATTAGGAGGCATTTATGACATTATTTGAAGATTTAAAATGGAGAGGACTAATAAAAGATATTACAAGTGATGAACTTGAAAATAAATTAAATAACGAAAAATTAACTTTTTATATAGGAACAGATCCAACTGCTGATTCTATGCATTTAGGACACTTATCTAGTTTTTTAATATCAAAAAGATTAGCAAATTATGGACATCATCCAATATTATTAATAGGTGGTGCAACAGGAAGAATTGGAGATCCACGCCCTACAGATGAAAGAGAAATGAAAAGCATTGAAGAAATTGAGGCAAATATTAAAGGTTTAACAGCGCAAGCAAAGAAATTATTTGGCTTTGAAGTAGTTAATAATTATGACTGGTCAAAGGATATTAATTTTATAGATTTTTTAAGAGACTATGGTAAATATTTCAATATTAATTATATGTTAGATAAAGATATAATAAAAAGAAGGCTAGAAACAGGAATTACTTTTACAGAATTTTCTTATATGATAATGCAAGCTTTAGATTTTTTGCATTTATTTGAAACTAAAAATTGTGTTTTACAAGTAGCAGGTTCTGATCAGTGGGGAAATATTACTGCTGGTGTCGATTTAATTAGAAAAAAAACTGGGAAAGAGGCTTATGCTTTTACAATGCCTTTAGTAACAGATTCTACAGGTAAAAAATTTGGGAAATCAGAAGGAAATGCTTTATGGTTAGATGAAAGTAAAACTTCGAGTTATGAATTATATCAATTTTTAATTAATGCAGAAGACGAAAAAGTTATGGACTATTTAAAAATTTATACTTTCTTAACAAAAGAAGAGATTGAAAACATTATGGCTAAACATAATGAAGCTAAAGAACTTAGAATTGCTCAAAAGGAATTGGCTAAATCTATTATTACATTTTTACATGGAGAAGAGTCTTATAAAAGAGCAGTATACATAAGTGAATGTTTATTTAGTGGTAATATAAAAATGCTTACTGAAGAAGAAATACTTTCTACATTTAAAGACGTACCTCATTTTAAGTTTAATACTTGTAATGTAGTTGATTTACTTGTTAATAATAATATTTGTACATCAAAAAGAGAAGCAAGAGAATTTATTAATAACAATGCAATTACTATTAATTCAGAAAAAGTAAATGATGAAAATTTAATTATTACTGATTCTATACTTATATCTGATAGTATACTTGTTGTAAGAAAAGGAAAGAAAAAATATTTTTTAGGAATAAAAGATAAATAATTATCTTTTATTTTAAAATAATTTAATATATAATAGTATTAGGTGATAATATGGAATATAAAATAACTTTAAAAGATGAATATGAAACTATAGAATTCGCAGAAAATTTAGAATCTGAAAAGTTTGCTAATATGATAATTTGTTTAAATGGAGAACTTGGAAGTGGGAAAACTTTATTTACTAAAGGTTTTGCAAATTCTCTTGGAATTAAGGAAAGCATAACAAGTCCAACTTTTTCAATAATTAAAGAATATGAGGGAGAACTTCCTTTATATCATATGGATGTATACAGATTAGATGGAGATTATAGTGGAGTAGGAATTGAAGAATATTTTAATAAAGGTGGAGTAGTTATTATTGAATGGGCTGACACTATAAAAGATATACTTCCGGAAAATAGATTAGATATTTATTTTAAAGTTGTAGATGAAGAAAAAAGGATATTAATTATAAAACCATATGGAAAAGAATATGAAGAATTATGTGAGGCAGTATTATGAGATATTTATTTATAGATACTTCATTTGGTTATGTGGTGTCTCTTATAGAAAATGATAAAATAGTATGTATAAATAAAAGTGAAGAAAATTTTAATACATCAGATAAAATATTACCAGTAATATCTTCTATGTTTGATAATGTTGATTTTAAAATAAATGATATCAGTAAAATTTTTATAGTAACTGGGCCTGGTAGCTTTACAGGAATAAGAGTAGGGGTTACTATTGCAAAAATTTTAGGGTACACACTTAATATTCCACTTATAAAATTAAGTAAATTAGAACTTTTAGCAACTACTAGCGTTAAAACAAAATATGTTATGCCTGTAATTGATGCTAGAAGAGGATATGCTTATGTGGCACTTTATGATAATGATTTAAATATTTATTTAGATGATTGTTATGATGTGTTAGATACAGTAACTAAAAAGTATAATGATTATACAATTGTATCAGATAATTCTAATTTAGACATTATAAAAATAATAAAAAAACATGAATTAGATGAAGCAGAAAATCCTCATTTACTTAAACCTAATTATTTAAAAAAGACAGAAGCTGAGGAAAAACTTGATAGAAAAAACAACTGATATAGAGTATTTAAATAAATTATCTAGCTATAATATTACTTTAAATGCTTTTTCAAATGTACTAATATACAAAGAAAATAAAATATTAGGTTTTATTGATTTTAATAAAATGTATGATGCAATAGAAATAAATTATATATATGTAATACCAGAGGCTAGGGGTAATAAAATAGCATCTAAATTAATCTCATATTTAATTAATAATTATGATTTTAAAAATATAACGCTTGAAGTTAATGTGAATAATAAAATTGCTATAAATTTATATAAAAAATATAATTTTAAAATTATTAATATCAGAAAAAAATATTATGGTGATGCAGATGGTTATTTAATGGAGGTTAAAAAATGAAAATACTTGCAATAGAATCTTCTTGTGATGAGACAAGCATGAGTGTGATTGAAGATGGTGTAAAAGATTTAGGGACAGTAATTTTATCACAAATAGATATACATAAACTATATGGAGGTGTAGTTCCTGAGATTGCATCAAGAGCACATGTTGAGGCTATAACTATTGTGCTTGATGAAGTTTTAAAAAAGTGTAATTTAACTATGAATGATATTGATGCAATTGCAGTAACCTATGGTCCAGGGTTAATAGGCTCACTTTTAATTGGACTTGAATGCGCAAAAACACTTTGCTTTATATATAATAAACCATTAATTCCAGTTCATCATATTAAAGGGCATATTTATGCAAATAATTTAGTAAAAAGATTAGAATTTCCACTTATTGCACTTGTTATTAGTGGTGGTCATACTGATTTAGTATATATGAGCGAAGATTATAGTTTTAAAAAAATAGGTGGAACACTAGATGATGCTGTAGGAGAGTGTTATGATAAAGTCGCACGTATACTTGATTTGCCATATCCAGGAGGACCTAAACTAGATAAACTAGCAAGTGAGGGATCCGATACCTATAATTTACCTAAACCATTAAATGATAATACTTATAATTTTTCTTTTAGTGGCTTAAAATCAGCAGTTATAAATTTAGTTCATAATGAAACTCAAAGAGGTAATATAATTAAAAAGGAAGATTTAGCTTGTTCTTTTCAAAAAACTGTATGCGATATACTTACTAAAAAAACTATTAAAGCTTTAAAAGAATATAATGTAAATAATTTAGTAGTAGCGGGTGGTGTATCAGCTAATAAAGTACTTAGAAAGAATTTAGAAGATGCATGTTTAGAAAATAATATAAATATAACAGTACCACCAATTTTATATTGTACCGATAATGCTGCTATGATTGGAGCAGCTGCTTATTATGCTTATAAAAAGGGAATTATAGCAGATTTAAATTTAAAAGCAAAAGCAAATGTTAGTATAGAAGATTTAGATAATTAACTTTCAATTTTGAAAGTTTTTTTTAATTTATATTTACAAACGAACATTTGTATTATATAATATTAATGATTAAATAATTAATATTGTGTTATAATACTAAAGATGGTGATTTTATGGATAAAATAATTATTAAAGGCGCAAGAGAAAATAATTTAAAAAATATTGATTTAGAAATACCTAAAAATACATTAACAGTTTTAACTGGTGTATCAGGTTCAGGCAAGAGTAGTTTAGCTTTTGATACTATTTATGCAGAAGGACAAAGAAGATATGTTGAAAGTTTATCTAGTTATGCAAGGCAATTTTTAGGTGGAACTGATAAGCCTGATGTAGATTCTATTGAAGGGCTTTCTCCAGCTATTAGTATAGATCAAAAAACTACTAGTAAAAATCCAAGAAGTACAGTGGGAACAGTTACTGAAATTTACGACTATTTAAGACTTTTATTTGCTCGTGTTGGAGTACCAATATGTCCAAATCATAATATTCCTATTTCTAGTCAGTCAATTGAAGAAATGACTAATCAAATAATGAATTTAGAAGAAAGTACTAAAATTAAGGTATTAAGTCCTGTTGTTCATGGAGAAAAAGGAACTCATAAAGATTTATTTGAAAGTTTACTTAAAGATGGATACATTAGAGTAATTGTGGATAAAGCGGAATATGATT
>CAQHJP010000003.1 GCA_948801035.1 uncultured Bacilli bacterium | reverse complement strand
ACTAATAATATTTGATAAAACTAAAAATGTAACGGCATAAACAATACCTTTTTTTATAAAAAATGGAATAAATAAAATAATGCTTATAAGTCTTATTATATCTTCAATTAAATTAGATAAAACATGTGGAAAAACTTTATTTTTACCAAAAAAATATCCTCTTAATATGCTTGATATAGATATAAAAGGAAGTACTAATGATATGGCTAGTATAGGATAATTTGCTCTTTTATCATGAAGTAAATTATTGGCTATATATGGGGATATAAATATAGTTGTTATAAGAATTAAAACATTTATAATACCTACAATAAATATAGCATTTGAAATAAGTTTAATACTTCTTCTATTTTCTTCTGATACAAGTTTAGAAATTGCTGTTTGCATACCTAGTGTTGAAAGTGAAATAAATAATATAAAAGTAGGATTTATAAGCATATAAAGACCCATACCTTCTATACCAACAAGTCTAGTAGTTGCAATTTTAATAATCATTCCAAGTATTTTAGTAAAAAAACCACCAATGATTAAAATTATTGTAGATTTTATAAATTTATTTTTTTTCATAAATCACCTTTAAAAAAATTTGATATTCTTATATAATATATATGTAGTTGTTTAAAAAAATATTAAGGATGTGAAATTATGGAATTCAGTAGTTTAAAAGAATTATATGAGCATATAAAACCTGCTTTAAAAGCAAAACAAAGTGAAATGAAAAGATATGGATATGATTATATAAAAATAGAGGATATATGGAATTATTTTAAAGAAGTTAAATGGAAGAAATCTAAAAATTTATCTATATCTGAAATGGTTAGTGATATATTAAGTACTAGTAATATGCAAATAGATTTATATTTAAAACAAAAATTAAATAATGAGTTAAGAAATCCTAATTTAGAGGAGTGAATAGTATGTATATAAAAATTAATACTTTAAAAGAACTTGAAAATAATTTATCCTATTTAAATACGGATTCTTTTAGTGTGATAGAAAAAGCATATGATTATGCTTTTAAAAAACATTTGAATCAAAAAAGATTAAGTGGCGAAGATTATATTATTCATCCTTTAAATGTTGCTTTTATTTTATCAACAATACATGCAGATTGTGATACAATTACTGCGGCACTTTTACATGATATAGTAGAAGAAACAGATACAACTTTAGATGAATTAGAAAGTGAATTTGGACCATCAATTTCAAAATTAGTAGATGGTATTACTAAAATTAATAAATTAAATTTATCTAAAGAAAATGATTCAGAAATTTCAACACAAAGAAAAATATTAGTGGGTATGACTGAAGATGTAAGGGTAATTTTTTTAAAACTAGCAGATAGACTTCATAATATGAGAACACTTTGGGCTCTTCCTGTAGAAAATCAAAAAGCTAATGCTAAGGAAACACTGGATATCTTAACTCCAATTGCTCATAGATTAGGTATTGGTAGTATTAAATCGGAACTTGAAGATTTATCACTAAGATATTTAAAACCTGATGTTTATTTTCAAATAGTTGAACAAGTTAATGCAACTAAAAAACAGCGTGATATGTATGTTTCTAAGATGATTGAAAGTGTTTCAAATATTTTAAATGAACATGGAATAAAGCATGAAATTAAAGGTAGAAGTAAGAGTATTTATAGTATTTATAAAAAATTAGATAAAGGTAAAAAGTTTAATGAAATATATGATTTTTTAGCACTTAGAGTATTTGTTTCTAAAGAAGAAGAGTGCTATCAAGCACTTGGATATATTCATTCAAAATTTAAGCCAATGCCTAAAAGATTTAAAGATTATATAGCTATGCCAAAAACAAATATGTACCAGTCTTTGCATACAACTGTTTTTGGAATAGATGAACGTATTTTTGAGATTCAAATAAGAACATATGAAATGGATAAGGTAGCTGAAAATGGTATTGCTTCACACTGGTCATATAAAGAAGGCAAGTCTGATATGCAAAATAGTATGGAACAAAAATTACAGTTTTTTAGAGTTCTTATGGATTTAAATACTACAACAGATGATAATGAGTATATGAAATCAGTAAAGGAAGATATACTAAATGATAATATTTATGTATTTACACCTAAAGGAGATGTTATAGAACTACCAATAGGTTCTACACCTATTGATTTTGCATATAGAGTTCATTCTAAAGTAGGGGATACTATGGTAAGTGCTATAGTAAATGACAATATTGTACCTCTTGATTATGAACTTAAAGATAATGATATTATAAAAATAAATACTAATAAAAATCAAAGTCCATCTTATGAATGGATTAATATGTGTAAAACAACAGGGGCTAAAAATAAAATTAAAAGTTATTTGAGTAAAAATGAAAAATCTATTAATGTATTAAAGGGCGAAGAGATATTAAAATCAGAATTAAAAAGACGAAAAATACCTATAAATTCATTTTATAAAGAGGAAAATTTAAGTAAAATATTACATGATATTAAGTGTACAGATATATCTGAAGTGTATATTTTACTGGCAACTAATAAAATTAATATAGAAAGTATTTTTGAAGAAGTTAAAAATGAAACTAAAGAAGATTTAATACTTAAAAAAACTAATAATAAAGTTGTCACAAGTCCTATGGTAAAAGGCGATATTATAGTAGATGGTACGAGTAATATTAAAGTTAATTTAGCTTCTTGTTGTAAACCTGTTTATGAAGATAGGATAGTTGGATATATAACTAAGGGAAATGGTATAACAGTTCATAGAATAAGTTGTCCTAATATAAGTGAAGTAGATAGTAGAATAATTGATGTAGCTTGGTTAAATGTGTCTAAAAAATATCCAACAACACTACTTATAAGAGCTGATGGATCTAAAAATATGCTTGTAAATATTATAGCTAAGACATCAAATACAAATATTGTAGTTGAAAGTATAAAAACATTACAAGTTGATGAATTATACGAAATAACAGTACTTACATCAAGTGTTACTGAATTGAATAAATATATATTTGATTTAGAAATGTTATCTTCAATTATTTCAGTAGAGAGAAAATTTTTATGAGAGTACTTGTTCAAAGAAGTAAAAAATCTAGTGTCAAAGTAAATAATATAGAAGTAGGCAGTATAGATTTTGGACTTGTTTTATTAGTTGGATTTAAGATTGGTGATACAGAAAAAGATATAGATTACTTAGTTAAAAAAATAGTTAATTTAAGAATTTTTGATGATGAAAATCATATAATGAATAAAAGTATATTAGATGTTAAAGGAAGTATATTAAGTATTTCACAGTTTACACTTTACGCAAATTGTAAGAAAGGTAATCGTCCAAGTTATGTAAATGCGCTTCCTGCAGAAAATGCAAAAATATTATATGATAAATTTAATGAAAAACTAAGAAGTTACGTTAACACCCAAACAGGAATATTTCAAAGTGACATGGAAGTATCAATTACAAATAGTGGACCAGTTAGTATTTTATTAGAAAGTGAGTAATCATGAAAAAATTAGATTATCGCCTTATAAATATAACCTTAATGAGCTTGGTTTTATACTTAGGTATAAAGTCAATCGATTTTTGGTTTTTTTTAATTTCTAAAATATATAATTTATTAATACCTTTAATAATTTCTTTTATGATAGCATATGTTTTACATCCTATTTTTAAAGAAATAAGTAAAAAATTAAATAAAAAATTAGCTATGATAATATTAATAGTTTTAATTTTGTTAATCGTATTTTTATTTATTAATTTAATTATTAGGGTATCTTATGATACACTTAATTTAATAAGTTTAATATTAAATTTTATTAAAACTTTTTCATTTAAATATAGTATTAATCTTGATTTTATAGAAAATAATTTAAATTATTTATTTGATTATATTTTTAAAAATATAACAAATAATATAGTGTTTACTATAAATTTTTCTCTTTCTTTTATAAGTTCGGTTGTTATAGTTATAATTAGTTCATTTTACTTTTTATATGATATGGATAATATAAGAACTTGTTTTAAAAATTTTATATCTAAATTTAATTTATTTAACTATTTTAAATTACTTGATTATGAACTTAATAAATATACAAAAGGCTTTTTATACTTGGTTTTAATTTCTTTTTTTGAATATTCTTTTATTTATTTTTTAGTCGGTCTTCCTAATTATTTATTACTTGGTTTTCTTGCTGGAATACTTAATATAATACCTTGTTTTGGTTTTATTATTAGTTTTATAATATCTTTGATATGTTCTTTTAGTATATCTTATAACTTGGGTATTACAGTTTTAATTATTAATTTAATACTTTCAGTTTTTGATAATTATATAATAAATCCATATGTATATGGTAAAACTAATAAATTAAATCCTTTAGTAAATATAATAAGTGTATTTATAATGGGCAAATTATTTAATTTATTTGGAATAGTTATTTCACTTCCTATATCTATTTTAATTATTACTACTTTAAAATATTATAAAATTTTAAAATAGTAAATATTGTAAATATTTAAATATTATAATATAATAATTACATGGTTACTTAGGAGGATTTATGAAATATTTAATTTGGTTTTTAATAGGTTTTACTGTCATTTACTTATTTTATTTTATAACAGTTGTACTTCAAGTGAAAAAATACGAGAAATTTAGAAATAGTAATCAAGTAATGTTTTTTGTTAAAAGATATAATTTAGATCCTAAAAAAATAAATATAAAGAAATTTATAAATATCATAAGTATTAATAATTCTTTTATAATAGCTTTATCATTTTCACTAACAACAGTTACTAATAATTTTATATATATTTTATTGATAGGATTATCATCTATAATACCTCTTATATTAATAACATATCACTTTATCGGAATTTATTTAAAGAAGGAGAATTTAAAATGAATACAAAACAAATAGAAGAAAAATGGAATAAATACTGGGAAGAAAATAAAACTTTTAAAACTGATATTTGGGATTTTTCTAAACCTAAATATTATGTACTTGATATGTTTCCTTATCCATCTGGGGTAGGGCTTCATGCAGGTCACCCTGAAGGATATACTGCAACTGATATTATAGCTAGGTTAAAACGTATGCAAGGATTTAATGTACTTCACCCAATGGGTTTTGATTCATTTGGACTTCCTGCAGAACAATTTGCAATAAAAACAGGGAAACATCCTAGTGGATTTACTGATAGTAATATAAAGACATTTAGAAGTCAACTTAAATCTTTAGGTTTTTCTTATGATTGGAGCTTAGAAATATCAACACATGATCCTAAATTTTATAAATGGACACAGTGGATATTTAAACAACTTTATAATGATGGTTTGGCTAAATATGTAGATATGCCAGTAAATTGGTGTGAAGAGTTAGGTACTGTTTTAGCAAATGATGAAATTATTGATGGTAAATCAGAACGTGGTGGATATCCAGTGGTTCGTAAAAATATGAAACAATGGGTAATAGATATTGTTAAATATGCTGATAGATTGCTTGAAAATTTAAATGATTTAGATTGGCCAGAATCTACTAAAGAAATGCAAAGAAATTGGATTGGAAAGAGTATGGGGGCACATGTTTATTTTAAAGTAAAAGGTACTGATAGTTCATTTACAGTTTTTACAACTAGATGTGATACTTTATTTGGAGCAACTTATTGTGTTTTAGCTCCAGAACATGAGCTTGTAGATAAAATAACTACTAGTGAATATAAAAATGAAGTAGAAAAATATAAAAAAGCTTGTTCTTTAAAGTCAGATATGGAAAGAACAGAACTTAATAAGGATAAAACAGGTGTATTTACTGGTGCTTATGCAATTAATCCTGTAAATAATAAAAGTATACCTATTTGGATATCAGATTATGTTTTATCAAGCTATGGTACAGGTGCTATAATGGCTGTTCCTGCACATGATAGTCGTGATTATGAATTTGCTAAGAAATTTAATCTTGATATAGTTCAAGTTTTAGAAGAAGTAACTGGTGTTTTGGGCGAAAATGAAACTCACAAAGATAGTATTGTTGCTATTTTGTATGATCCTAAAACTAATAAATATCTAACTATTAACTGGGGTAAGTTAGGTGGAAGATTATTTATTGGGGGTACAAGAAAAGATGGTGAGGATGCACTTACTTGTGCTTTAAGAGAAATAACTGAAGAAACTGGTTATGATGATGTAGAATTAGTAAAAGAAACATTTAAGGTAAATCATCACTATTACGCTTACAACAAAGATAAATATTTTAATATTGAAGCAACTGGATTATTATTTAATTTAAAATCTGATCATCAAGTTCCACAAAATTTAGATGAAGATGAAAAATTTAAAGTTGAGTGGGTAAGCGAAGATGTTATTAAAAATGAAATTAAGGATGAACTACATTTAAAAATATATTCTTATTCTACTAGTGGAGCAATGGAAAATGATGGTGTTCATATTAATTCTGAGTTTTTAAATGGACTTAATAAACAAGATGCAATTGATAAAATGATTAAATATTTAAGTGATAATAAAATGGGCTCTAGTAAAGTTAATTATCGTTTAAGAGAATGGATTTTTGCTCGTCAAAGATATTGGGGAGAACCAATTCCAGTTGTGCATTTTAAAGATGGAACTAATACAGCTATTGATGATAGCGAATTACCACTTATACTTCCAGAACTAGAAAATTATAAATCAAAAAATGGGAAAGCTCCACTTGAAGATGCTAAGGATTGGGTTAATGTATCAGTTAATGGTAAAAACGCTTTAAGAGAAACATCTACTATGCCAGGAAGTGCTGGATCTAGTTGGTATTTCTTAAGATATATAGATCCACTTAATGATAAGTGTCTTGCAGATAAAAAATTACTTGATCACTGGATGCCAGTTGATTTATATGTAGGTGGACCAGAACATGCTGTTGGACATTTATTATATTCTAGAATGTGGAATAATTATTTATATGATAAGGGTATTGTAAGTTGTGCTGAACCATTTAAAAAATTAGTTCATCAAGGTATGATTTTAGGTGAAAATAATATTAAAATGGGAAAAAGATTTCCAGAATATTGTGTTAATCCTAATGATATTGTAAACATGTATGGTGCTGATACTTTAAGACTTTATGAAATGTTTATGGGACCACTTGAGGCTGATAAGCCATGGAGTAAAACTGGTGTTATAGCGGCACGCAAATTTTTAGATAGAGTATATAGGCTTTATACAGAAGAGAATAAAATAAAAGATGAGCCTAATAAAAATTTAGAAAAAATATATAATCAAACTGTTAAAAAAGTAACTGAAGATTATGAATCACTTAATTTTAATACAGCAATAAGTCAATTAATGATATTTGTAAATGCTGTTTATAAAGAAGATGTTTTTACTAAAGATTATGCTTTAGGGTTTATTAAATTATTAAATCCAATATGTCCATATATAACAGAAGAGTTATGGGAGTTTATGGGTAATACAAAAACGATTGCTTATGAACCTTGGCCTACTTATGATGTGAATAAAATACAAGAAGAAACATTTACGATGATTGTACAAGTAAATGGTAAAGTAAGAGGAAAAATAGAAGTTTCTATGGAAACTAAAAAAGAAGAAATGGAAGAATTATCTAAGAATTTAGAAAATGTTAAAAAATATATTGAAGATAAACAGATAGTAAAAATTATTACTGTACCTAAAAAATTAGTTAACATAGTTATAAAATAAGGAGAATTTATATGAAAAGAAATATATTGATTGGAGGAGCATGGCCTTATGCTAACAATTCACTTCACATTGGCCATTTGGCAGCACTTTTACCTGGTGATGTAATTGCAAGGTATTATAGATTAAATGGTGATAATGTTGTTTATGTATCAGGAACTGATTGTCATGGTACTCCTATAACAGTAAGAGCTAAAAGTGAGGATACAACGCCTAATGATATTGCAACACATTATGATTTAGAATTTAGAAAAAGTTTTGAGAGCCTAGATTTTTCATATGATTTATATAGTGCTACTATGCGTGATAGTCATAAAGAAAAAGTAAAACAATATTTTACTAAAATAATGGATAATGGATATATATATGAAGAGTTTATTGATCAAGATTATTGTCCTAATTGCAATGAATTTTTATCTGATAGAGAAATAATTGGTACATGTCCAAATTGTGGTGGGCATGCAACTGGTGAGCAATGTGATGAATGTTTAAGTATAATAGATTGTAAAACACTAAAGGATAAACATTGTAAAAATTGTAATGAAAGAACAATAATTAAAAAAAATAAACACTTATATTTTAAATTATCAAGTTTTCAAAAAGTACTTGAAGATTTAGTACGTTCTAAAGAAGGTATTTGGAGAAAAAATGCTTTAAATGAAACTAAAAAATATTTAAATTTAGGAGTTATTGATAGAGCAGCTACTCGTCAACTTACATGGGGAGTTGACGTTCCAGTTAGCGGTTATGAAGATAAAAAAATATATGTTTGGATAGAAGCTGTACTTGGATATATGACAGCTTGTGAAGAAGTTTTAAATAAAAGAAAAATAGATTTTAAATCGTTTGTTACAGATAAAGAAAATTTTAAATCTTATTTTGTTCATGGAAAAGATAATATAACATTTCATACAATTATTTTTCCAGCATTACTTAGTGCTATAGATAAAGATTTTATACTTCCAAGTTATATTATTTCATCAGAATATGTAAATATGAATGATGAGAAGATGAGTAAATCAAAAGGTAATTTAATAACATTTGATTCTCTTGTTAAAGACTATGGAAGTGATACAGTAAGAATGTATATGATAAATAATGGTCCAGAGAAAAAGGATGTTAATTTTTCATCATTAGATTTAATTAATTATAATAATAAATTTCTAGTAGGCGTTATAGGTAATTTTATAAATAGAAATTTGTCATTTGTAAATAAAAAATTTGATGGTATTATAAAAGAAGGAAATATAGATAGTAGTGTAAAAGAAAAAACTATATCACTTTATGAAGTTGTTGCATCACTTATAGAAGCTGGTGAATTAAAAACTGCTTTAGAACAAATTTTAGATTATGCAGCTTTTGGTAATAAATACTATGATGCAAATGAACCTTGGATTAAAGTTAAAGAAGATATAAATAAATTTAATGATATTACGTATACTTGTACATATATAATTGCTAATTTATCAAGACTTTTATATCCATTTATGCCAAGAGGATGTAATAAAATAAAAAATATGTTATCACTTGATGATTTTATTTGGAAAGAATATGATTTAAAAGGTGATATTAAAATAAAAGATTTAGAATTATTATTTAATAGGATAGATTAAGTATCTATTCTATTTATTTTATGGTATAATTTATTTATTGAGGGTGAATTTATGAGATTAAGTGAACAATTTTTTTATACTTTAAGAGAAGATGTGAAAGATGAAGAAACTAAAAGTGGTAATTTACTTGTTAAAAGTGGAATGATCAAAAAAATTTCAAATGGTATATATATGTATATGCCACTTGGTTTAAAAGTTTTAAAAAATATTGAAAATATAATAAGAGAAGAAATGAATAATGCTGGTGCTCAAGAACTTTTAATGCCAAATTTACTTCCTGAGGATGCTTATGTTAAAAGTGGTAGGCGTGATAATTTTGGTTCTAATATGTTTAATTTAAAAGATAGATATGATAGAGCTTTAGTACTTGGACCAACTCATGAAGAATTTTTTGTAGAAGCAGCTAGGATGAAAATAAAATCATATAAGGATTTACCATTTAATATATATCAAATAGGTAATAAATATAGGGATGAAACAAGACCTAGATTTGGTCTTATAAGAGTAAGAGAATTTTTTATGAAAGATGCATATAGTTTTGATTCATCTTTAGAAGGTTTATCTACTTCTTATGATAAAATGTTTAATGCATATAAACGTATCTTTGATAGATTAGAACTTGATTATAAAGTAGTAACAGCTGATACTGGCTTAATGGGAGGATTATTATCAGAAGAATTTCAAGCAGTAACTGAAATTGGTGAAGATATATTAGTAACATGTGATTGTGGATATTCATCTAATATAGAAGTTAGTAAATGTGTTGTAAATAAGTCTCCTTTAGAAGAATTTAAAACTAAAGAGTTAGTTTATACAAAAGACGCTAAAACTATAGATGAGATAAGTGAAGTTTTAAATTTAGATAAATCATATTTTGTTAAAACTTTAATTTATAATATAGATGATAAATTATATGCATGTTTAGTAAGTGGCGATAGAGAAATTAATGAAACTAAATTATTAAAACTTGTAGGTGGAAAAAGTATTTCACTTGCAGATAAACCTGAAGTAGAAAAAGTGACTAATGCAGATATTGGCTTTGCAGGACCAATTGGTTTAGAAATACCTATAGTTATAGATAGTGATATACTTTACAAATATAACTACATAGTAGGTGCAAATAAAACGGATTATCACATTAAAAATGTAAATACTACAGATTTTAAATATGATTATGTAGGCGATATTAAAAATGTTCATGAGGAAGATCCTTGTCCAAATTGTGGAAATAAATTAAAATTTAAACATGGTATAGAAGTAGGTAATACATTTAAATTAGGTACTAAGTATTCAGAAAGTCTAAATTTATGTTATAGTGATGAGGATAATAATTTAAAACATGTATATATGGGTTGTTATGGTATAGGGCTAGGTAGAATAATGGCTGCTTTAGCAGAACAAAAATCAGATGAATATGGTCTAGTATGGCCAAAAGAAATAGCGCCTTTTAAAGTAGCTATTATACTTATTGATAAAAGTGATATAAAACAAGTATCAGTTGCTAATGCAATATATAATGAACTTACAAGAGGTAATGTATCTGTTATATTAGATGATAGAGATCTAAGAGCAGGTGTTAAATTTAATGATATGGATTTAATAGGTATACCATTTAGAATAACAATAGGGTCTAAAGTAAAAAATGATTTAGTAGAATTAAAATATAGAAGTACTAATGAAACATTTGATATTCATGTTAATGATATAATTACAAAAATAAATTCTATTATATAATTCGACAAAATATAACCAACTAATATTATAAAATAATAATGGTGATTAAGTGTGAAAAAATATTTATTTACTATTATTATTTCTTTGTTAGTTGGTTTTTTTCTATCTAATTTTATGATTAAAGAGTATGATTCTGATATAATGTCAGTTTTTAAAAAAGATACAACGCTTTATATGATTCAAACTGGTGTTTATTCAAATATTGATAGTATGAAAGAAAATACTAGTAATATTGATGAGTATATATATAGTATAAAAGATAATTTATATTATGTTTATATTGGACTTACCTTAGATTTAGAAAATGCTAGTAAAATACAATCATGTTATAAGGGGGTGGATAGTATTATTAAAAAAAGTATAATAAGTGATGAAGACTTAATTAATTATATTGAAAAATATGACTTAGTATTAAAAGAGACAAATGATACACAAACAATAAAAGAAATAACTAAGCAAGTTATAAAAAAATATAAAGGAGAGTGATTATATAACAATTAAGGATATCCCTAAAAATGAAAGACCTAGAGAAAGGCTTATTAATAAAGGTGTAGAAAATTTAACTAATGAAGAATTACTATCTATAATACTTAAAACAGGAACTAAAAATATCCCAGTAAATTTTTTATCAAATAGTATACTTGCAAGTTTAGATAATATTACTGATTTAAAAAATATGACTTTAAAAAGATTGCTTAAAATAAAAGGTATTGGGATAACAAAGGCATGTGAAATTTTAGCAGTTATAGAACTTGGTAATCGTATAAATGTTGATATTGAAAATATAAGCGATATTAAAATAACTTCTGCAGAAAGTATTTTTAATTATTATAAAAATATATTTAAAGATAAAAAGCAAGAATATTTTTATTGTGTGTATTTAGATACTAAAAATAAAATAATTAAAGATAAAATGTTATTTAAAGGAACAATTAATGAATCTCTTGTTCATCCAAGAGAGGTATTTAGGGAAGCATATTTAAATAGTGCCTCAAGTTTAATTGCTATTCACAATCATCCATCTGGAATAGTAACTCCTTCTAAAAATGATATTGAACTTACAAAGCAGCTTAAAAGTGTAGCAACTATTTTAGGTATAAGACTTCTTGATCATATTATAATTGGTAAAAACACATACTATAGCTTTTTAGAAAATGGAATTTTATAAAAATAAATGTTATAATAAAATTGGTGGTTATATGGTTGTTAATGTACTTATTGAAATTAAAAACATTGATAAAACTTTTTCCTATTTAGTACCTAAAAATATGGAAAGTGATATTAAAATTGGTATTAGATGTAAAGTTCCGTTTGCAAATACTATTAAAGAAGGTTTTATAATAAGTTTTAATAATGAAAAAATTTCATATGAGCTTAAAGAAATAATTTCTTTAGTTGATAAAAAACCAGTTTTAAATAGTGAAATGATTGAATTAGGTTCTTATTTATCTAAAAAAACTTTATCTACTTTAACAAGTTGTTATCAAACTATGCTACCACGTGCTTTAAAAGCTAAAAATAATTACGAAGTAAAAGAAAAATATGTAACATATATAAAAAAAGAGCAAGATGCATATGATTTAAATGAAAAAGAAACTATAATAATGGATTTACTTAAAATTGGTGATATTACTTTAAAAGAAGCTAGAAATATTTCTAGTTATGCAACAGATAAATTACTTAAAAAAAATATAATAAGTAAATATTTAAAAGAAGAATATAGATTAAAAGATGAAATTGAAATTTTAGAAGATTTTAAAAAATTAAATGAAGAACAGATGAATGTTTTAAAACAAGTGAGTCTTAATAAATTTAAGCCATATTTACTTCATGGAGTAACAGGATCTGGTAAAACTGAGGTATATATGCATCTTATAAAAAAAGTATTAGATGAGGGCAAAAGTGCAATACTTTTAGTGCCAGAAATAAGTTTAACTCCCCAAATTGTTAATAATTTTAAAAAAAGATTTTCAAATATTGCTATTTTGCATAGTCGCTTAAGTGAAGGCGAAAGGTATGATGAATTTAGAAAAATAGATGAGGGGAAAGTTTCTATAGTAATAGGAGCTAGAAGTGCTATATTTGCGCCACTTAAAAATATAGGAATAATAATAATAGATGAGGAGCATTCACAAACATATAAACAGGATGTAAATCCTATGTATAGTGCTATAGATGTGGCTATTAAAAGAGCAATTTATCACAACTGTCCAGTTATACTAGGTAGTGCAACGCCATCTTTAGAAAGTTATACAAGAGCTAAAAGTGGCGTATATGAGTTGCTTGAAATAAAGAATAGGGTAAATGCATGTATGCCTAAAGTGACTTTAGTTGATATGAAAGAGGAAATTAAATTAAAAAATAGAGTTTTTTCTAGTATTTTAAAAGAAAAAATTAACGATAGATTAAATAAGGGCGAACAAATTATAATTTTACTTAATAGAAGAGGATATACAACAATTACTATGTGTACAAATTGTGGTTATACAGATAAATGTCCTAAATGCGATATACCGCTTACCTATCATTTAAAAACAAAAAAAATGCATTGTCATTATTGTGGATATGAAAAAAACAAATTATTAGCTTGTCCAGAATGTAAAAGTACAAGTATTTATGAAAGAGGTATGGGCACAGAAAAATTAGAAGTTATGTTAAAAGAAGAGTTTAAAAGTGCTAGAATTGTTAGAATGGATATAGATACAACAAAAACTAAGAATGCTCATAGTAAAATAATTAATGATTTTGAAAGTCATAAATATGATATATTAATAGGTACACAAATGATATCTAAAGGACTTGATTTTAAATATGTAAGTTTAGTTGGAGTTATAAATGCAGATACGCTACTTACTATACCAGATTTTAGAAGTAGTGAAAAAACATTTCAATTAATTAGTCAAGTATCAGGAAGAGCAGGAAGAGAAAGTATTAAAGGTGAGGTTATTATTCAAGGCTTTAATATAGATCATTATAGTTTATTTTATGCAACATTAAATGATTATAAAGGTTTTTATAATAAAGAAATGAGTATAAGAAGTATTTTAAAGTATCCACCTTTTTATAATTTATGTTTAATAAAAATAAGTGGGAAAAATAATGATACTGTTTTAGATGAAAGTGAAAAAATATATATATATTTAAAAGAACATATAAATGACACTATATTAGGTCCGTCAGCGTGTGCACTTTTTAAAATAAATAATATTTATAATTATCAAATAATTATAAAATATAAAGATACTAAAAAAATATATAAATACGTAAAATATATAAATGAAATTTATAACAAAGTTAATAGGGTAAAAGTTACAATTGATTTTAATCCTATTAGAGTGTAAACTATTTAGTAGGTGATAATATGTTAAAAAGAATTATAAGTGCTATACTTGCTTTAATTATATTTATACCAATTTTAGTTATAGGAGATCTTCCATTTTATGGATTTGCTTTTATAATATCTATAATAGGTTTTTTAGAGCTAGGTTTATTAATTACAGAAAACAAACTTGTAATATCATCTTCTTTATTTACTTATGTATACATAATAGCTAGTAATATTACTAAAACTGACTTTGTATTTAATTTAAGTGA
>CAQHJP010000002.1 GCA_948801035.1 uncultured Bacilli bacterium | reverse complement strand
ATCTTAAAGCATTAAAAGATCCGGAAGCACCTGGACATAGTTTTGAAGGTAGAGAATATAAAATTAATATTAAATTTTATAATGAAGTGATAGAATCAAATGCTACAAGTTATGATACTTTTACAAATACATATACTTGGGTTATAAATGATTCTACTAATATAGAAGATTCATTTATATATTTTAAAACAGGACCTAAAGTTCTTATTCGTGTAAAAATATTAGATTATATTAGTAAAAATTTACTTACAATAACTTTAGTTATATCATTTATACTTATTTGTTTAATAGCTATATTGTATATAAGATTTTTAGCTAAAAAAAATAATGAAATTTAAATGATATTATGATATACTTAATAAGAAGGTGAAAATATGAAATTAAAATTTAGAGCTAGCACAAAAGATATTTTAATATTTGTAATATTTTGTATAGTATTACTTTATTTAGTTAGTATTGCTGTACTTAATATAGCATCATTTGCCTACGATATGACATTCCATGGATTTAATCCACTTCCTGCATTTTCTAGTGAATATATATGGCATACATTAGTAGGTTTTATATTTTCTTTAGTACTTATAGCTACAAGTGTTTCATCTTACTTTTTTGATAGGGAAAAAGGCATTGGTGTAACTACAAAAGAAAAAGCAGAAAAAGGATATTCTAGATGGGCTGAAGAAAAAGAGTTTAAAAAAATACCAGGTTTACACATGGTATTACCAAATCAAGATTCATCACAATATGGTGGTATCCCACTTATTAATAATGGTAAAGAAATATGGGTAGATTCAGGTGAATACCATAATCTTATAATAGGTTCAACAGGTTCTGGTAAGACTCAAACTATGGTACAACCAATGGTTAGAATGCTTGCAAAATGTGGTGAATCAATGATTATAACTGACCCTAAGGGTGAGATATATGAAAATAATGCAGAGATGTTAAAAGAAAAAGGATATAACGTTATACTTTTAAATTTGCGTGATCCACAAAAAGGTAGTGCTTGGAATCCGCTAACTTTGCCTTATAATTATTATAAAAATGGTAATAAAGATAAAGGTAATGAGTTACTTGATGACTTAGCTGTTAATATTTTGTATGATGATAATGCTAAAAATCAAGATCCATTCTGGGAAAAAACTTCAGCAGATTATTTTACAGGTTTATCATTAGCACTTTTTGAGGATGCAAAAGAAGATGAGATTAATATTAGTACAATTAATTTAATGAGTAATATTGGTGAGGAAAAAATTGCTCCAAATAAAACTTATATTCAAGAATATTTTTCTCATAAAGATCCAACATCCTCAGCTTATATAAATGCATCTAGTACTTTCTCAGCTCCAAATGATACTAAAAGTTCTATTTTATCTGTATTTAAAAGTAAAATAAAATTATTCGCATCAAGAGAAAATATGGCAGAGATGTTATCACATAGTGATTTTGATATGAAAGATATTGGAAGAAAGAAAACTGCAGTTTTCTTAGTTATTCAAGATGAAAAGAAAACATATCATTCACTTGTTACAATATTTATTAAACAATGCTATGAAACATTAATTGACGTTGCTCAAGAAAATGGTGGTAAACTTCCTTATAAAACAAATTTCATACTAGATGAATTTGCAAATATGCCGCCTTTAAAAGATGTAACAACGATGGTTACTGCTGCCCGTTCAAGAAATATTAGATTTACATTTATAATTCAAAACTTTGCACAATTATATCAAGTTTATGGTAAAGAAAATGGAGAAACTATTAAAGGAAACTGCGGAAATATAATTTATTTAATAAGTAGTGAGCTTGCATCACTAGAAGAAATTAGTAAATTATGTGGTGAGGTTAAATCTAAAAAAGATGATAAAACAGTTTCTACTCCACTTATTACAGTGTCAGATTTGCAACGTTTACCAGAAAATACAATAATCATTTTAAGAATAAGGACAATGCCTTTTAAAACTAAAGTTGTACCAGATTGGAAAATCCAAAAAGAAGGTAAATGGGGAAAAACTTATCCAAAAGCAACATATCCAAATAGAGAAAAAATGGAAATACATACTTTTGATTTAAAATCTTATGTTGAAAATCAAAGAGAAGATATGAAAAAGAAAATAACAGAAGAATTTGGCGATAAGATGCCATTTGGTGGATTTAATCCTTTTGAAAGAAAAGATTCAGCTTTAAATCCATTTTCAAACTCTAATCCATTTGCACCTAAAGATAAAAATGATTTTAATATTGATGATATTATAAAAAGAATTGATAGTAAAATTGCTGAACTTGAAAAAGAAGAAGAAGAAGAAAAAAGAAAAATGATATCACAAACAAATGTTGATAGTAAAGAAGATTTTAATTTAGAAAATGCTAATTTAATTAATACTTCTACAACATCTAATGTAAAAGAAAGTGATATAACTGATGATCAATTCTTTGATGACTTTTTCTCAGATGAAGATTAAACCTAATTAATTAGGTTTTTTTTAGTTTTTTAACCTTTACTTTAAAATTGCATATGCATATAATTTATTAGGGTGGTTATATGAAAAATAGTATCTCGGTTTTAGATTTATTAAATGTAAGTAATCCTAATATTATTGATATAAGATCTGTACAAAAATATAATGATAATCATATTTTAAATGCTAAAAATATTCCTGATTATTTGTTACTTTCTAATCCAGAAAAATATTTAAGTAAAGATGAAATTTATTATATTTATTGTCAAAAAGGAATAAATAGTGGCAAGCTTTGTTTAAGACTTTTAAAAAAAGGGTACAAAGTAGTTAATGTAATAGGAGGATATGAAGCTTGGATACTTTTAAAATAAAGCATAAGTTCTTATGCTTTTTTTAATTTTTATGTTATAATTATAATGGTGATATAATGGAATACATAATACTAATTTTATTAATTATTGTACTTATAGTTTCGGTCATTTCATTATCAAAAAATATAAATGAATCAAATATAACTGAAAGACTTGGTAAAATGGAGACTAGTTTAGTAAAAGAAGTCTCAGATTTTAAATCAGATTTTGAAAGAAATTTAAATAATGATTTTGATAGGTTAAATGATAAAATAGAATATAAATTAAATCAAATTAATAATAAAGTAAATGAAAGATTAGATGAAAATTTTGATAAAACTAATAAAACATTTACAAATGTTTTAGAACGACTAGCTAAAATAGATGAAGCACAAAAAAAGATAGATTCACTATCTTTAGATATAGTATCTTTGCAAAGTGTTTTAACTGATAAAAAAACAAGGGGAATATTTGGTGAAGTTAATTTAAAACATATAATGAGCAATGTGTTTGGTGAAAATAATAAAATATACAAGATGCAATATAAATTTGATAATGATACTATTGTAGATTGTGCCCTATTTGCGCCTGAACCACTTGGACTAATAGGAATTGATTCTAAATTTCCTTTAGAAAACTATCAGAAAATGGTAGATAAGAATATTGATAATCAAACACGTGCAAATTATGAAAAATTATTTAGAATTGATATGAAAAAACATATAGATGCAATAGCTAGTAAATATATAATAGATAAAGTGACTTCTAATCAAGCAATACTATTTTTACCTGCTGAGGCTATATTTGCTGAGGTAAATGCATATCACTTGGATATAATAGAATATGCTTATAAAAAAAGAGTATGGATAACATCTCCCACTACTTTAATTTCTACTTTATCTACAATTGAGGTAATACTTAAAAATATTGAAAGAGATAAATATGCATCTGTTATACAGGAGGAATTAAATAATTTATCCCTAGAATTTAATAGATATAAAGAAAGATGGGACAAGTTATATAGAAGTATTGAAACTGTTTCAAAAGATGTTAAAGATATACATACAACTACTGATAAAATAACTAAAAGGTTTAATTCAATTAATCAAGTTGAAATGGAGAAACTAAATGAAAAAAGTTAATTATATTATAAGTATTATGTTTAGTGTTATAACTTTTATTATGTACTTGTTATATAAAGATATAACTATACTAGTTTTTATACCATATTTATTTATACCATATATAATTAAATTAAGAAGTAATTATACATTTATATATTTAGTATTTGGAGTATTAGGTTTGTTTTTTGGTTTTTTACTTCATTTTTATAAAACTATATATTGGTATGATACGTTTGTACATTTTATATGGGGATTTATATCATGTTTTATCTATTTAATTTTTATGAATAAATTTAATATGAGTAATAATAAAATAATTTTTAATATTTTGCTTATGATAATATTTTGTATGGGCTTATCAGCAATGTGGGAAATTATAGAATTTATATCTGATAATTTATTTAAATCGGATATGCAAAGAAGTTTAACTGGAGTATATGATACTATGAAAGATTTAATATCAGCTTTCTTGGGATGTATTTTATTTTCTGTTTCATACTCTTATGAATATTTATGTTGCAAAAAATTAATAATAAGACGATTTATAAATAAGGAGGACTTATGCAAGATAAAATAATGGAATTACTTAAAAAAAGTGATAAAGCATTATCTGTATATGAAATTAATGATGCACTTAATTTAGAAAGTGCTTCTGAGTTAAAAGAATTATTAAAAGAGTTAAATAATATGGAAGATAATTTAATGTTATACAGAACTAAGAAAAATAATTATATGTTATTTAATAATTCACATTTAAAAATAGGAGATTTAATTGCTAATAAAAAAGGTTTTGGATTTGTAGATATAGAAGGAGATACTGATGTTTTTATAGCGCCTTCTAATTTAAATGGTGCTATTCATGGTGATAAAGTAATAGTTGAAATAACCTCTCCTAAGGGTATTGATTTAGAAGGTAGAATTGTTAAAATTGTAGATAGAAAATTTAAACAAATGGTTGGTGAAATTTTTTATAAAAATAATATGCCTTATTTAAAACTAGATGATGAAAGAGTTAAATTAGATATACAAATAGATAAAAATAAAACTATGAATGCTGTTAGTGGACATAAAGTTTTAGTTAAGATAACAAATAAAGTAAATGATTATACTTATAGAGCTGAAGTTATAAAAGTACTTGGACATAAAAATGATCCTGGTGTTGATATTTTATCTATTACTTATGAAATGGGAGTGCCTGATACTTTTAGTGATGCTGTTTTAAAAGAATTAGATAGTATTAAAAGTGAGGTAGATGTAGAAGATTTAAAAGGTAGAGAAGATTTAACAAATGAAGTAATATTTACAATTGATGGAGATGATACTAAAGATATTGACGATGCTATTTCTATAGAAAAAATAGGCGATAATTATAGATTAGGAGTTCATATAGCAGATGTATCATATTATGTTAAAGAAAATACATCTTTAGATAATGAAGCTTATGAAAGAGGAACTAGTGTTTATTTAGCTGATAGAGTAATACCAATGCTCCCTCATAAATTATCAAATGGAATATGCTCACTTAATCCGGGTGTTGTACGTCTTGCAATGTCATGTATTATGGAAATAGATCCTAAAGGTAATGTAGTTTCATATGATATTAAACAAACATATATAAAATCTAGAATTCAAATGACTTATAAAAAAGTTAATATGATTTTATGTGATAATATAATACCAAATGGGTATGAAGAATATAAAGATAAACTTTTTCAAATGGAAGAATTAGCTGGGATACTTAGAAAAAATAAAGAAAATAGAGGATATATAGATTTTGATTTAGATGAAGCTAAAGTTATTGTAGATGATAGTGGTAAGTGTGTTGATGTTAAATTAAGAGAACGATCTAAAGGTGAGATGTTAATAGAAGATTTTATGATTGTTGCAAATGAGACTGTAGCTGCACACATTTATTTTATGGACTTACCTTTTATATATCGTGTTCATGGAGAACCAAGTGTAGAAAAAATAAATAATTTTATGAGATTTTTAAATATACTTGGCTATAAAGTAAAAGGAGATATATCTAAATTAACACCTCACTTAATGCAAGATATTTTAAAACAGTTAAAAGATAAAAAAGAATTTTATTTACTTTCAACTTTACTTTTAAGAAGTATGCAAAAAGCTATATATGATAGTAATAATATAGGACACTTTGGAATTGCAAGTAAATGTTATACACATTTTACTTCTCCAATTAGAAGATATCCTGATACTACAGTTCATAGATTACTTAGAAAATATCTATTTGAAAATAAAATAAACAATGAAACTATAAGTTTTTATGAAAAAGAATTACCTATTTTAGCAAAGCATACATCTATGTGCGAAAGAAGAGCTATAGAATGTGAAAGAGCTGTAGATGATATGAAAAAAGCTGAATATATGCAAAATCATATAGGAGAAGAGTTTGAAGGTGTGGTATCATCTGTTATGAATTTTGGTATGTTTATAGAACTTCCTAATTTAATTGAAGGATTAGTTAGAATAGATACTTTAAAAGATGATTATTATACTTATGATGAGAATACTTTTTCACTTATAGGAAGAAAAAATAAAAGAGGATATAGATTAGGGGATATGGTTAAAGTAAAAGTTATAGCAGCTTCAAAAGAAAAACGTACTATAGATTTTGAGGTGGTTAAAAATGGAAATACTGAATAAAAAAGCTAATTTTGATTATGAAATAATAGATACTTATGAATGTGGCATAGTTTTAACTGGTACAGAAATTAAATCAATAAGATCTGGTAAAGCTAATTTAAAAGATAGTTATGCAATTATAAAAAATAATGAAATATTTTTACTTAATATGCATATAAGTAGTTACGAAAGTGGTAATAGATTTAATCACGAAGAAACTAGAACTAGAAAACTTTTAATGCATAAATATGAAATATTAAAATTAAGAGATAAACTTGAGACAGATGGTCTAACAATTGTACCACTAAAACTTTATTTTAAAAACTCTAATGCTAAAATATTAATTGGTCTTGCTCGTGGTAAAAAAAATTATGATAAAAGAGATTCTATTAAGAAAAAAGATATCGAAAGACAAATGCTAAAGGATTTGAAAGATTATGAGTAAAGAATTAGAATTTAAAAAAGAATTTTTAGGACTTTTAAATGTTGAACAAGAAAAAGAAGCAAAAATTATTAAAAATTTAAATATAATTTTAGGTAGAGAATTATATCTTCCTAATCCAATTATAATTGTAAAAAATAAATTATATGAAATAGAAAAAACATTTAATGATGCTAATATGCCATATTATTCAAGTGTTATACATAATATTTTATCAATATATTTTTTAAAACAAATAGAAAAAAATTATGACTCAATGAATAACCTTATAGATAAAATAAATAAATTTAAAGTTGGTATAATAGCAAATATAAATAAAAAAATAGTATATAAAATGATAGAAAAAGAAGTTTTAGAATATGAAAAAACTTGTGATTTAATATCATCTTTTGAACTTAGTGATATTAGACCTGCTATTAATTTTTACCTAAATACTGCCTTATTAGAACCAAGTACGTACCTACTTACATTTTTTAATATTAAGTCTATATTAGATAAATTAGGTATAAAAGTAAATTTAATAGAAGAACTTAAACTTGCTACAGAAAAAGAAAATATTGCAACAAAAAAATTTGCAGATGAAATAAAAGAAATGGCAACTGAAATAAAAAACGGCAAATAAAATTGCAGAAAAGAAATAATTGTGCTATAATTATTAGCACCTGGGGTCGTAATAGTTTCGACAGGAATAATAATTTTTAAAGGGCAAGTCGTAAGATATACGTTACATTCAAAAAATAAAATAACTGGAAACAGAAATCAATTAGCTTTCGCTTAATAGTAAAATAGCAAGCTGCTTCTGTATTTTCTTACCTACGGAAAATATAAGAGGCTCGATTAGTAGGTTATATCATATATTTTGATTTATGATATATGATGAATTTAAATAAATCTAACTAAATAAAATTTTGATAATTTATTATTATTTAGGACATTAACAAATTATCTAAACTTGTAGAACTTTACTAATTATATTTTTGGACAGGGGTGCGATTCCCCTCGGCTCCACCATAAGTGATTATAAAACAAACATAGAGTTTGTTTGGAATAAATTTTTACAATGTATTAGTAATTTTTTTTGGGGGGGAAAATCCAATGAAAAAGGAGATTTTAAGAAATCAACTATTTGATAAATATTTTGAAGTAAAAAATGGTATCCTGGTTGTTGATTTAGTTGATACATTATCTTTTATACCTGAATTATGGAAAAAGTTACATATTTTATGTGAGAATAATATTAAATACTTTGATTCATTTAGTGATCTAGAAAAATTTAAATTAATAGATTATAAAGAAAAGAAATATCTAATTTTAAAAATAAGGATGTTTAAATACGTCATTATTGATATAAAACAAATGGAAAATATATCTGAGGAACAGTTTAGAAGTGAATTTGATGAAAATTTTTTTGTAAGTAACTTTGATGAAATAAAAGATGATAGAGATTTATTTCGCTTGTACGATTTAATTAGTTATCACGGTAATATGCAAGAATTAGTTGATTTTTATAATGATAATAAAGAGTTATTATGTTTATCTACAGAATTACATTATAGACTACAAATAGGTAAAGCTTGGACTTATTTTTATATTGATTTTGCAAATGCGAATGCACAAATGGGGTTTCAAACACCAGATCAATTTTTATATGAACAATTATTTTTAAAGTATGATTTATCACCTTCTAGGATGCAAGATGCACAAGAAAAAATCGGAGTAGGAAGAATGTATGAGATGTTTGAAGAAATTAAAAAGATAATAATTCCTAAGGAAGTAATTCCAGATGACTTATATCAGCAATTTTTAATTCAATGTAATAGAGAAAATCAAAAATTGGAAAAAATTAAAGTCAAATAACTTTTAACTCAATTTTATAATTAAAACAAATCCACAACTAAATACGAAGTAGTTTGTTTTTGCCTCCGTTAGGTCCACCATTGAGGTTAATACACGCACACTTAACTAGATGTGCGTTTTTCAATACAGTAAATAAGTTCATAATATTTGATATTATGTTTTTTACGCTAGAGGAAAATTTGAAAATTGCTATAAAAACTTTAAAAATTTCTGTTAAAATATAGTATTTTTTTTAGAAAATTACATATAATATATTAAAAACATTGACGTACGTTAAAATGTACGCTATAATGATGATGAGGTGATAATATGAGTACTATAAATATTACAAATGCAAGACAAAACTTATTTCAACTTGTTTCAGATGTAAATGTTGGTTTTAATCCAATCACTATCGTAAATAATAAAGGAAAAAATGCAGTATTAATATCAGAAGATGAATGGAAAAATATTGAAGAAACTCTATATCTTTCAAGTATTCCTGGTATGGTTGATAATATTAATGAAATAAGAAAAAAGGAAGATTGGGAAAAAGCATCGGAGTATAACGAAAATGAAGAATGGTAATTATGTAATTAAATTTTCTAAACAAGCAGAAAAAGATAAGAAAAAACTTAAAAATTCAGGATTAGAAAAGAATTGCAAAATGATTTTAAATTTAATGCAAGAAGATCCATTTTGCTATCCGCCATCTTATGAAAAATTATGTGGAGAATTAAATGGATTATATTCTAGAAGAATAAATAGACAGCACCGAATAGTTTATGAGGTATTAGAAGAAAAAAATGAAATTCATATCATTAGGATGTGGACACATTATGAAAATTTATAATAAGATTTTATTTAAGTTTTATAATTAAAACAAACCACCCATTAAATATATAGCAGTTTGTTTTTGACTCCGTCAGGTCCACCATTGATGTTAATACACACGCACTTAACTAGATGTGCGTTTTTCAATACAGTAAATAAGTTCATAATATTTGACATTATGTTTTTTACGCTATAGAAATAATATTTATAGAAACTTTAAAAATTCCTATTAAAATATATTAAAAATTATAATTTTAGAGTAAAATATAAAGTATCCAGTTTGGTGGTGATACATTGCAAGAAAGCAAATATTTTTATAAAGGTATACCATTATCTAAATATTGTAAAGATAATAAATTGAATCTAAAAACAATAAGAGCTAAAATATTACAGAAAAAAAACAATCCAAAATATAGTAATTATACGGAACAACAAATTGTAAATATGGCAGTAGAATCATATGGCTTGGGGACAAAACATATGTGGCGTGGTATGTCTTTAAGGCAATATTGTCAAAAAAATGGAATCAATTATGATACAATAACTTCTAGAATAGAAAAATTGAAAAAAGAAAACCCTAGTTTATCTAATGATGAACTTGTAACTGCTGCGTTAGAGAAATTTCAAAGTAAAAATTATCATTTTTTTTATGAAGGCATTCCATTAAAGGATTATTGTGAAAAACATCCTGAAATCAATTGGCAAACTATCCGCTCTTTTATATATAGTGAATTAGAAAAAAATCCTAATCTTCCAGTAGAAGATATAATTGAATTGTATTTAAAAAAGGAACATAAAGGTAGGTATAAATACTATTATTGTGGTATGCCTTTAATTCGTTATTGTGAATGTGAAGAAAATAATATAAAATATGATAGTATTATGGCTTATATAAAAAAACATAAAAAAGAAGATATTGGTATTGATTTAAGTGATGATGAATACATTGAAATAATAATGGATTTATACGAACCTTTTAAACTTATATATCAATATAATGGGTTATCTTTAAGACAATATTGTCAACAACATTCTTTATCTTATTATGGCATTAAAACTTATGTGAGAAGAAAACTAATGAAATATCCAAATTTAGATATTAATGATTTAATTGAAGAAGGAATCAATACTGTTAATCGTTATGGAATAATATATTATTACAATGGAGTCCCTTTAAAAGACTATTGTAAAGAACATGGAATTAATATTGATTCTATCAGAAGTAGTATTCTAGCAAAAAAGAATACTACAGATATACCATTACAAGAAATTGTGAACGAATGCGTTTATAAATATGAAAAAAGATTGCATATTAAAAAAATATATAATTTATTTGAGAAACTTAAAAAAATAAAAAATATTAGTTATGATGAACAAAAAAAAGCTTGTGAACTATTAAAAATAAACTATGATAATGTTATAGATTTAATACAAATGAATTTTTCATTAAATCAAGCAATTAATATAATATGGTACTTTTCAGATAGAAAAGACAATAATGATAATAAATTAATTTCATATAAAAAAATAAGTGAAATTTTTGACATAATTAATAAAATCAAAAATGTAGATGAAACAGAAATAATGAATTTTGAATTATATGATTTAATGGGTATTTATAAAAGTGAACTTTATGATACTAGAATAGCAATGCTAATAAAACAAAAAAATTATTTACGAAAAATAATTTGGATATTGTGTCAAGAATATAATATACAATTAACTAAATATAATTTTGAAGAATTTGAAAATGAAATAAAAACTTATTTTATGGTTGTGATAAATCGTTCTTGTTCAAATATTTATGGTCAGATTATTAAATATATAGATCTTACTATAAAAGGATATTTTAGAACATATTTGAAAAGTCAAAAACAGCAAATGACATGTATTTCACTTGATGAGGTTCCATTTAATAACGAAAAGGAAACTAATAATGCAAAAACAAGACTAGATTATATTGAAAGTAAAAACTATGATGATGTAAATAAAAATAATTTTAGTGAAAAAATGATGACAATATTAAAAACACTCTCTAAATCAGATTTTTATTTTATTGTTTTAAAATTTCAAGAAGAGTATAGTGATGAAGAATTAGCAAATTATTTTCAAATGAATATAGATGAAGTAAAAGAAAATGAAATTAGAATATTATCTTTATTAAAAGATAATCCAAATATTAAAGTACTAAAAAAACAAAATAAATTTTTTGAAGTTATTGATTAATATTTAAAAATACAATTTTATATGTTTATTAACCATATAAAAAGGAGGAATACGAATGATTTTGATCACTAAAGATAATTTATCATCATTTATTGAAAATTATCATGGTTTTCATGATAGTTTTATAACTAATATAAATTATGATATAAAACTTTCACAAATAGAGCTTTTTATAGACGTTTATTGGTCAGGAAAGCCAATACTAAAAGAAGATGGAACTTATGAATCAAATAAAACAAAAATGAAAATGATTTTTAGTGGAGTAGAGCAATGTAATAATAGAGAAATTTTTTCATGGGACTATATTAGTGAGGCTTTTATAAAATATATTAAAATTAAAAATAAGGAATTTATTTGTTTTGCAAGTAATGAAGAAGAACCTTTCATTTATATTGTTTGTGATAATATAAAATATGAGGAATTAAAAAATATATAGAAGTCTTAAAAATTGGTATTAATATTGCTAGAAAATTATTTTTTAAATATAAAAATGTTTGCTAGTGATACTATTTATGATGTTAATTAAAACAACTAACAAGCAAGTTTATTACAGTTTACTATATGAATTTGATTTATGGTTCAAGTGATAAATATTTAGAAAATATAAATAAAGTAATGCTGAAGGTAAGGTTATAAAAAAGAAAATTAAACAAAGTTGACAAAATTAAATATTATGATAGAATATAGTGCATAACTTGAAAGGGGAAAAATTATGGATATATTTAAAATAAATAATTTAAGAGCAGCGTATACATATTTTGCATTTTTATTTCAAGCTTTAGAAAATTTTAGTGTTGATGAAAATCTAGAAACAACTAAAAAATTGAGAGATACAATTAAAGTTATAGAAACAAGTCAAACTAAAATGCCTCTACCTAGTGGTATGTATGGTAATTCACTTGCTGTAGCACTTGAAATGCAACTATATCCAGCAGCTTTATTTATAATTAAAAATGCGGATGAATTAAAAGTAGATTTAAAACAAGTTTCTTATGATAATGATACTATTTATGATGTTAATAATGTTTTTGGAATGTCTCAATTAGGATTTAAATCATATAAAAATTATACACAAAATCTTAATTATATAAAATATGAAATGGATAAAGTTAATGCTGCATTAGAAATTTCAGAGTTACTTAAACAATTAAAAGAAAAAACTAAATAGCAAAATATTAATCGCTTTTATGCGATTTTTTTATTAAGTCATTTTGACAATATCTTAAATTAGATGCTATAATTATATAGTTAAGAAGGTGAAATATGAAAATTAATTCTGTTAATTTAACTATATCCGCTGTAAGAAGAAGTCAGTACCCTACAGATGAAAAACCAGAGTTTTTACTTGTAGGAAGATCAAATGTTGGCAAAAGTAGTTTTATAAACACTATTATAAACAGAAAAAATTTTGCACGTACATCTGCAACTCCTGGGAAAACTCAAACTATTAATTTTTATTTAGTAAATGATTCATTTTACTTAGTTGATGCTCCAGGATATGGATATGCTAAAGTAAATTTTGATAAGCAAAAGAAATTTGGTCTTATGATGGAAGATTATTTAACTAATAGAAAAAATTTAAAACAAGTTTTTATGTTAGTGGATTTTAGACATAAACTTTCAAGTGATGATATAATGATGTATAATTTTTTAAAGTATTATAAATTACCAGTTACAATAGTAGCTACTAAAATAGATAAGATAGGAATAACTAAACAGCAACAACAAAGAAATGTTATATTACATGATTTAGATTTAGTTGTTGGAGATGAATTTGTAATGTTTAGTAATGTGACAAAAGTGGGTAAAGACCAAATACATCAAAAAATAGAAAGAACAATATAATATCAATTTTAAACTAAATTCATAGACTATTTATGGGTGAGTTTGTGAAAGTAGATTTTAAAGATGATAAAATTATTGTTTTTTTAAATAATAAAAAGTATTTAAATTCTGATTCAAAAACATTTGAAAAATATTTAAAAAAAATATTTTCTAAATTAGAAAATTACATCCCTTTAGATGATTATTATGATGTATTTGTTTATAAAGACAATTACTATGGTGTTATACTTGAATTTAAAAGTAGTGATAGTTATTTTTTTGATTCATATGATATGAATATTGTATTTATAAAATCTCCTTGCTTTTTGTATGAAGTAAATTATAATTTTATTGAGGAGTTAAAAGGTGTAGATATTTATAAATATAAGAACAAATTCTATTTAAAAGTAAAAAATGAAACAATTTTTACAAAAATACTTGAATATAGTGATATAATATATGGTGAATATGTTTTAGAAGTTTTAAAGCGTGGCAAGAAGGTGAGTTATGAAGAAGCAAGTTGTAGCACTTTTGGGACGACCTAACGTAGGTAAATCTACACTTTTTAATAGGTTAGTTGGAAGTAAAATTGCAATTATTGAAGATACTCCAGGTATTACTAGAGATAGGATATATGGAAGTGTTAGTTTTAAAGATTATTCATTTTTGTTAATTGATACAGGTGGAATTGATATTTCAAATGATTTATTTAATTCATCAATTAAACTTCAAGCTTCTATTGCAATAAATGAGGCAGATACTATTATATTTGTGGTTGATGCTAAAGAGGGTATCACACAAAATGATTTGGTTGTTAAAGATATGTTACTTAAATCTAATAAAAAAGTTATTGTTGCAGTTAATAAGATAGATAGTAAATTATCTAAAAATAATATGTATGACTTTTATGAACTTGGTTTTGATGAATATGTATTTATATCATCAGAACAAAATGAAGGTATATACGAACTTTTAGAAGCTATATGTAAAGATTTTAATGTGTCTACAGATGAGGTTGATAATACTATTAAATTTAGTATTATAGGGCGACCTAATGTAGGCAAAAGTAGTTTAGTAAATGCACTACTTAATGAAGATAGAGTTATAGTAAGTAGTGTAGCTGGAACAACTAGAGATGCAGTTGATACCCCTTTTACTTATTACGATAAAAATTTTACTGTAATTGATACAGCAGGTATGAGAAAAAAAGGTAAAATTTATGAAAGTGTTGAAAAATATAGCTTAATAAGAAGTCTTAAAGCTATAGATAGATCTGATGTGTGTATTGTTGTAATAGATGCAGAATCAGGTATTATAGAACATGATAAACA
>CAQHJP010000001.1 GCA_948801035.1 uncultured Bacilli bacterium | reverse complement strand
TTAAAAGATAGTATTCAAGAAAATGGTGTTTTAGTTCCTGCAATAGTTCGTAAGAAAAATGATGGGACTTATGAGATGATATCTGGTCATAGAAGAAAGCAAATTTGTGAAGAGAGTGGACTAAAAGAGATTCCATGTATAGTGAAGGATTTAACAGATGATGAAGCAATTATTATGATGGTAGATTCAAATCTACAAAGAGATAAAATCCTACCAAGTGAAAAAGCACTAGCATATAAAATGAAATTAGATGCTATGAATCATCAAGGTAAAACTTTGTCCCCAATGGGAACGAAGTCAAATTCTGTAGATGAAATTAATGAATCAAAAACACAAGTATATAGATATGTTAGATTAAATTATTTAATCCCCGAATTGCTTCAGTTAGTAGATGATACGGTTTTGAAAGATAAAAGATCTGCTTTAACGATGGGATTAAGACCTGCTGTTGAACTTTCATATTTATCAAAGGATGAACAAGAGATGGTATATGAAGAAATAACTTATGAAGATATTACACCATCTCATAAACAAGCTAAACAGATTAGAAAATTGAGTGAAGATAACAAATTGGATTCCGATACATTGGAATCTATTTTTTTAGAACCAAAACCTAATCAAGAAAAAAGAATTAGTTTTAATGAAGAAAGAATTAGAAAAGTCCTACCTAAAGATCTAAAGGATTATAAAATAGAAGAATTTATTATTAAAGCAATAGAAAACTATTCTAAAACATTGGCATTAGAAAGGGGTGATTCAAATGATTTAGAAATTTAGCACCCTAGAATAACTAATTTACTTTATTTATAATTAATGTAAGAGGTGAAAAGGAATGAAAAAAATAATATTATGCACATTTGTTTTATTATCTTTAATAGGTGGGGCTATGAGTTTTAATGCTTTTTGTAACAAAAATAACAAATATGAAGTATCCTACAAAAACAAAGATAATTCAAGTATAAATAAAGAAAAGAAAAGTTTGGAGGAAGTAAAGGATGAACCTATTACAGAAGTTATTGAGAGTAATGATATTAGTGATAAAAATATTAGCATTATTGACAGTAACATTCATAAGAATGATATGGAGAGCAATAGTGTTAGTAACTCTGATGTCATAAATAATGGATTAAAAGTAGAAGAAAAACAAGAACAAATAATAGAAAAACCAAAAACTGAATCTCCCATAGAATCACAAGCTAAGCAAGAACCAGTAAAAAAAGAAATTTCAGTATGGGAAAGTTTAGGTCTAAGTGAATATGATTACTATCATAAACCAATGTGGTCATGGGCAAGAATAGATTTTTCTATTAATGATTATGGAAGTTTTGAGCAAACACATCAAGCTTGTATTGATGCTGGAGGAAAGTTAGAAAATATATTAAGTTTTTCTTGTACAACAATTAATAGTTATTCTGGGGATTATTTAGGAGATATGCTCAGAACAAAATAAAGGAAAGGAAATTAATATGAAATCAAAAATTTTAAAGTGTGCTACAATGGGCATACTTTTTTTATTGACAATTTGTACTGCACAAACAGTACATGCTGAAAAGTACACAGGTCAAGCAATATGGCCAAGTGAACATATTAGTAATATTTATTTAAAAAAGGTAAAGCCTAATGGATACACAGCCTATAAACAGGCACAATTTATTAGACGAAGTGAAGATAATCAGTTTGTATATTGTCTTCAACCATATACTGATATTGATAACAATTTGCCATATTATGATGTTATAAGAGAAGATTATGAAAGAGTGCTAGGATTTACTGAAGCACAATGGGAAAGAATATCTTTATTAGCATATTATGGATATCAATATAATGATAATGGAGTAGATCATTCTGCTCAAAAGTGGTATGCAATTACCCAAGTTATGATTTGGAGAACAACTAATCCTGAATCAGATATATATTTTACTGATACATTAAATGGGAATAGAACATCTAAATTTGATGGTGAGATTGCTGAAATGGAAAGATTACTTTCAGAACATTTTAAAACACCAAGTTTAGAAAGTGGAGTTGTATTGCCTATTGGAAATACAATTAATTTATCGGATACAAATAATGTATTAAGTCAATATAGAATATCTAGTACATCAAATGTAACAGCTTCTATTAATGGTAACCAATTATCAGTTACTGCTAATAGTATTGGAAATGGTACTGTTACTTTTGAAAAAAAAGCAACTAAGTATGAAATCCCACCAATTGTTTATTTCTCTGACCATTCACAAAATGTTATGAGGGTAGGAAACTATGATCCAGTATATAGTAATTTTACTTTAAAAGTTATTGGAGGAAGAGTAACCCCAGAAAAAACTGATATGGAAACAAGAAAAAATGAAGCACAGGGAGAGGCAACTTTAGGTGGAGCAATTTATGGTATATATAAAGAAGATGGTACTAAAGTTGGATCTGTTACAACTAATTTTGATGGAAGAAATACATCAGATTACCTACCAACATTAGGTAGATTCTATTTATTAGAGGAAAAGCCATCTGAGGGATATTTATTAGATAGTACAAAATACTATTTTGAGATTACCGAAGATAATTTAAATCCTGTAGTAAAAGTATTTGAACAAGTAATAAGATTAGATTTTGAATTTACAAAAGTATATGCAAGTGATGAAACTGGAATAATGACACCAGAAGTTGGAGTTAAATTTGGTGTTTATAATAATAAAAACGAACTAGTAAAAGAAGTTACTACTGATTCACAAGGAGTATTTAGATTCAATTTACCTTATGGAACTTATACTGTGAAACAATTAACTGCAACAAAAGGACATGAAAAAATAGAAGATTTTAAAATTGAAGTTAAAAATGTGGGGGATGTTGTAAAAAAGGTTATTTCTAATGCACCAATTACAGCTAAATTAAGAGTCGTTAAAATTGATTCTGAAAGTAAAGAAATTATTAAAAGAGCAAATATTAAATTCAAAATATTTGATGTAAAAAATAATGAATATGTTTGCCAAACTGTTACATATCCTAACAAAGTAACTTATTGTGAGTTTGAAACTGATTCAGAAGGTGAATTTACAACACCTTATGCTTTAATGCCAGGTACTTATAGACTTGAAGAAATTGATCAAGTTGTAGATGGATATTTATGGAATAAAGTATCACATGAATTTACTATTGATGAAAATTCACAGTTAAGAACCGATTCAGAATATGGAATTATTTTTGATACCGTTTTTGAAAATCAACCAGTAAAAGGTAAAATTGAAATTAAGAAAACTGGGGAAATAGCAGAACTAACTGATAAAGGTTTTGTTTTTAAAAATAGTTCATTAGAGGGAGTTCTTTTTGGATTATATGCATCAGAAGATATTGTTTGGAATGATAAAATTATATATACCAAAGAAACTAAAATTTGTGAAAAATTAACTGATAAAGATGGAAATATTTCTTTTGATAATTTATATTTAGGAAAATATTACATTCAAGAAATTAGTACATTAGATAATTATGTATTAGATGAAACTAAACATGAAGTCGAACTCCTATATAAAGATCAATATACACCAGTTGTTGTATATTCAAAAGCAATTTTAAATATCTTAAAAACTGGAGGATTAGAGTTTACAAAAACTGATTTTTCAGAATCTAAAGCATTACCAAATACTTTAATAGAAATTTATACAAATGATGATAAATTAGTATTTTCAGGTAGAACTGATGAGCATGGTAAAATTAAAATTGAAAGACTTCCACAAGGAAAGTATTACATTTTAGAAAAAGAAGCTCCAGAAGGATACAAAATCAATGAGGAAAAAATGTATTTTGAAATTAAAGAAAATGGAGAGATAATTAAATCAACTATGAAAGATGAGGATATTACTGGAACATTAGAATTTACAAAATTAGATTTTTCAAATGATAATCCACTGCCTAATACTTTAATAGAAATTTATAATGCTGAAACAAATGAATTAGTATTTTCAGGTAGAACTGATGAACATGGTATGATTATTATCCAAGAATTAAAATATGGAAAGTATTATATTTTAGAAAAAGAAGCTCCAGAAGGATATGAAATAAATCCAGATAAGATGTATTTTGAAATTAAAGAAGATGGTGAAGTTATTAAATCAGTTATGAAGGATCATCAAATAGTGGAAGTTCCAAATACTGAAAAGAATGATTATCACGAATTAATTATTAGTGGAATTACATTGATATTAGCAGGAGCAGGTGTTATCATTTATGGAAGCAAAAAAAAGAAAAAATAAGAGCTGGTTTTTATTAACTGGCTCTTTACTATTTTTAGTAGGAATGGGATTAGTTACTTATGATTATATATCTAATAAGACAATAAATAACGAAGAACAAAAAGCTTTAGAAGAATTTTATCAAGAAGAAATAATCGTTGAATCTACTGTAGATACTCCCAAAAAGGAAGAAGTGAAAGAGCAAGTTAAAGTAAATTATGTTGCTGTACTTAAAATACCTAAAATTAGTTTAGAAAGAGGTCTTGTAGATCCAAATAGTTATTTAAATAATGTTAATTATAATTTAGAATTTGTAAAAGGTACTTCAATGCCTGATGAAGATAACGGAAATGTTATTATTGCAGGACATTCTGGTAGTGCTAGAACATCTTATTTTAGAAAACTAGATCAAATATCTATAGGTGATGAAGCATTTTTAGTTTATCACGGAAATACTTATTCTTATAAAGTGGTAGATATTTATGATATTAATAAAACTGGTAAAGCAGAAATAATAAGAAATAAGAATAAGAAAGCATTAACTCTTATTACTTGTAGGCATGGTACAAATAAACAAATAGTTATCATATTTGAATTAGATAATTAAAAAATTGCACATTATTATTTTTTCTTATAAAGGGTTATTCTTTTAATTGGAGGAAATAGTATGATAAGAAAAGCAACTGATTTAAAAAATATGTCTGATGAAGAGTTTGAATCAATCATCATGCCATTTGATAAAATGATAAAGGACTATCTAATTGATTTTGCAAAAGAATATATTGCATTTTATATATCAAATGCTTATCAGTATAATGCACTTTGGGATGAAAAATTTTCTTTAACTATTGTATCAGCTTTAGAAAGATTAGTAGAATTAGATATAGAAGATATTGATTTGAATGAAATAAAGAAAATATTAGAAGAAAAATACGATTTAAAGATAACATGTGAATTGCCACTTAAAATTGAAGATATTATGAAATAGTAATACTTTTCAAAAAGTTAACTTTATAAAATATAATTGAATGTAAAGAGGTGTATTATGGAAAGATATTTTGATTATTCTAAAGGTAAAATAGATAAATCAAACAAAAAAAGAATTATATTCATAAATAGAATGTCTTATCTTATGCAAGAATTTGATAGTACAAGCAAAGAAGTAAATGAACTTATTGATTGGTTATTTTGTCTTTCTGAAGGAGTAACATATTGTGATTCTACTTTTGAAATATCAAGAAGAGATTATAATTTAAAACCAATTAAGTATGTTGATAAGAATAAAGTAATCAAACATGTTTGGAATAATGATATGCATCTATATTCGTATGCTATGTTGTTGCATGAATATAATTATTGGTCAAATGAGGATGTTTTAACTGATATTATAAAAGAATTGTATTTTAGGTTAGATAAAATAATACACCCATCTGATGATAGTGATCGTGATTATAAAGATATAAACTATTATGTTGAAGTAGAATATGTGGATGAAGAGCAGTAGCTCTTTTTTTATGGAAGGAGGAATTAGATGAATAATAATATAAAAGATTTTCAAATTTTTGGAATTACTGGATATACGGTAATGAGTACATATCATCTAAGAGATCCTAACTTATCTTTAAAAGCAAAAGGATTATTATCTTTAATGTTAAGTTTACCTAAGAGCTGGGATTACTCAATAAATGGTCTAGTAACAATAGCTAGAGAAGGTAGATCTTCAATCAAAAGTATTCTGAATGAATTAAAAGAAGCTGAATATGTCAAAATAGACAAGCTAAGAGATGAAAAAGGATTGTATAAGTATAAATATTCAGTTTATTATTTACCTTATCCTAAGTGGCTCAAAATGAGGGATTATCCAGAGGTTGATTTTCCATCCCTGGATAAACGAGAAGTGGATAGTCCAGATGTGGATAATCACCAACAAATAAAGATAGAAGAATTAAAGAATAATAATAAAATAGATAAATTAGATAAAATGAAAATACAACAAGAAAAACATAACATTTTAACAATGGAACTAATTAACCTTGACTATATTAGTGAAGATGATGTTAGTTCTTTTTATTTTGATGATTTATTTCAAGAATTGCTTAATGAAGGTAATAATTATAAAAATTTATTGACTATAACACATTACATAATCAATAGAGTAAAAGATAGAAACTATATGGATGAAAATGATATGCCTATTCAAAATAGATTTGGTTATTTTAAAAACTCAATTTTATCTAATATAAGTAAATTCAATAATTATCCTGATGAGTTGTATCCTGAATTAGATGATTATGAATGGTGGAATAGTGATGATAAGGAGGATGATTTTGAACTGTGAAGAAACTTGAAGAAATTAAATTACTAGAAGTTGAGGCACTTAGTGAATTTCAAGAACATATTGGTCTAGTATTAGCTGATATGGAAGAATATGGAGAATACATTGATAACAAAGAACGAAAAAGTTATCAAAAATGTTATACATATCTAGATAATTTATGGGAAAAAATTGAAGAGGTAATCATGAAGTTATGTGATGCCGATGAAAGAAATAAGTGAATCTAGATTTTTTAATACTTTAAGGGAGGTGATGTTTATGTACGAGAAAATTCAGTTATAGTTTGCTGAATTAAATAAATAAACTAAATACATTTAATGAAGGAGGTTTAAAATGATGAATCAAGTTTTTTGTGTTGGAAGATTAGTTCAAGAACCAACTGTAGAAACAACTGAAAATGGCAAAGAAAGATCAAGAATAACATTAGCTGTTCCAAGATCTTACAAAAATGCAGATGGAGAATATGATACTGATTTTTTGGATTGTGTTCTTTGGGGTGGAGTTGCTTCTAATACTGCTGAATACTGTAAAAAAGGTGATTTAGTTGGTATTAAAGGAAGAGTTGAAACTAATACTTATGAAACTGAAACTGGAGATAAGAAAAAAATTACTCAAATATTAGCAGATAGAGTAACATTCTTATCATCAGCTAGAGAAAAAAATTCTGATAATGAAAAATCAGATGATGATTTAGAAATGTAACTATGAAGAAGAGAGCAAAGAAAAAGAGTTAATGTCTGTCAGCAAATAACTCATACAGTTATTTTAACACACCTTCTTTGCTTTTTCTTAATATTTTTAAGGAGGAAAAAAATGAATAATTTAGTTAATTTATTAAAAATAGAACACCTTGAAGGTGGTGGATATAATGTTGATTCAATAATTAAAGCTATACAAACATTTTCAACTTGGGCTTTAAGAATTGGAATTGCAGCTGCTGGAGTATCACTAATAATTGGATTTATTTTGTATGCTGTTGTAGATGTGGATCAAAAACCGAGAGTAAAACAACGAATCATTCAAACAATGCTTGGAATAGTTGGAATTATATTAGCCATTTCACTAGTTAATCTAATTATTGATTTGTTTTAGGAGGTGGTTAAATGTTATTAAAAGCATTAGATTTAATAAGAACTCTAGGTTGGAGTTTAATTCATTTTATATTTAATTTAATTGATTCTTTATTTGATATTTTAAAGGGTTTAAATGCTTTTGATATTATTAATTCTGTATCGGGTGATCAGAATTTTACTACATTTCAAACTGGAATAATTGCAATTGCAGTAACCTTGCTCGGATTATTTGCTATTACTAGATTTGTAAAAAAAATAATTGATCCAGATGAAGGATTGAATTCAGAAGGTATCGTAAAAGAAATTGCAAAGTGTGGTGTACTTATTATTATGAGTACATTTTTATTTGTTCAGGCTTCTACCTTTTCTATAAAACTTGCAGGATTTACTTCTAATATATTTACAAATAATAATATTACAATTTCAGATTCAATGCTAACAATGTTTATTGATTATTCGGATGGATATAAAGATTCAGATGAATTTGCAAAAGAGGATATATCAAAGAATATTTCTAATGGTAATTTCAACGGAAAGAAAATGTACAATGATAAATATGTAACATCTTCTCGTTGGATTCTTCCAGATGAAAAAGATTATAAATATGAGATAGATTGGATTTTAGCAGTTATAGTAGGTGGCTTTTTCTTATATTCGTTATTTTTTTGTGGAATGATGTTAGCAAGAAGGCAAATAGAATTCTTATTTTTATTCGTAATTAGTCCGATTATTTTTGCTACTTCAGTAGGAAATAAAGAAAGAAGAAGTGCAGTAGTACAACAATTGGTATCATTAATGTTGCAGGGAGCAGTAATAATGCTTATTATTTCTTTAACAGCAATTGTTATGGGACAAATAAATGAAACAACATTCTTTACCAATTCATTTAAAGATATAGTAATTAAATCTATTATGTATATTGGATGTGGATCATTCTTACTTACAGGTTCTCAAGTTGTAAATAGATTCATAGGTGGAAATGTATCAGCAAATTCTGGAAGAGAGCAATTAATGGCTATGATGGGATTTGGACACAGTATGGGAGCAGTAGCAACTACTGGAGGTCTTGCAACAGTTGGAGCAGGATTGATGGGTGCTGGTGCAATAGCAAAAGGATCATCAAAAGTAGGAAGTGCTGGTAATACGGCCTTAGGTAAAATTGGAAAAGCAGTATCATCTTTTGGTTCTAAACTAGGTGGTAACTATGAGAGTGATGGTATTGGAAGTAATCTAAAAATGGTTGGAGATTATTTACAGGCTTCATCAAATGTTAGAAAGCATCCTATGGGATCTGATGGTAAACCTACATCTAACTCATTTAATAAGTTGTCAAGATTTGGATCTGGAATGATGAATGCTGGAGCAAATGCTATGTCTAGTGCTATTCCAACAAGAGGAATGTATCGTAGAAGATACCGAAGGAGGGATGAATAATGTTTATAACATTACCTAGTATTAAAAGGACACTAGGAAAATATATAGAAATGAAAGATTTATACATAGGATTGCCTATGTTATTTTCATTTTTGTTAATATTTTCATTTACTAATTTAAAAATACAATCGTTAATTTACTTAACAATATGTATATTTTTATTATTGCCTGTAAAAGTATCTAAAAAGAATCGAATGTATAAAGTAGTTATACTACTAGTAAAATATTTATTTAAATGTAGGGAATATTCCTACATGAAGATTGGAGATGAGGTTGATTGGAAAAACAAACTAAAGATGACAAAAATTTAAGAAAAATATCAAAATTGGATTCAAAAAGAAATAGAAAATATTCATCTAAAGGACAAATGAAAAAACGAATTAAAAACTCAAAATCATTTTCAAATGTTAAAGAAATTGGTGAAGATGGATTAATATACTTAAAATCAGGTGAAGTTGCAACATTAATTGAAGTTAAAGCTATAGATTTATCACTAACAAGTAATAATGAAAAGAATTTATTTTTTTCAATGCTTAAAGCTTTATATCAAATACCTAATTTGAATATGAAGTGTTATAAACTTAACGAAAAATTAAACTTAAATGCTAACAAAGTAAACTTAGATAAAAAAATAGAAAAATTTGCTGATGATGACAATAAGAGAATATTGTTAGAGGAATCAAGAAAGTTAATTGATGAATTAGAAAGTAAAAATTTTACTGTGTCTAGTATTTATTATTGGGTTTTGATAGCAAAAGATACAGCAATGTTAAATAAGCAATTAGATGAAATCGAAGATATTACTTTAAATATAATTCCTAGAATTTATATAGAAAGTGTAACAAATAAATTGGAAATTTATAAATTTTTATCTAACTTGTATCTAACATCAAATTCACTAGATGAATTAGTATGGAGTGATTTACCAAATTTGGTTAGTCCTATAAATATCTCGGAAAGAGTAGATAAACTAAGATTTGATGAAAAGGAAATTCAATTACTAACAGTTAAGAATGTTCCACCTTTTGTTAGTGAATTATTTTTTGAAGATATTTTTAATTATCCAGATGTTAGAGCTTCTATAGGTATTCAAGAATGCATTACTCAAGAAGAATTAATTAGGTGGGTTAATTCACAATATCAATTTTTATTAACTGATAGAAATACTACTAAAAAATTAAGTGATGCTACAGAACTTGATACACAAAAAGAAAATTTTCAGGCTTTAATGCAAGATATAAAAAATGGTGATGAAAAGATCAAAGAAGTATCATTGATTTTAGCTGTAGAGGGAGATAAAAAACATAGAGAAGAGGTTATAAGGGATTTAAAGAGAATAGCCGATTCATATCAAATAAAATTAGATGTTCCTAGATTAAGGCAAATGGAAGCATGGCAAAGTTATGATATATCAACTAAAACATTTGAAGATTATTGCTTTTATCTACCAACACTAACATTAAGTGCTGGTTTTCCTTTTACAAAGACATCATTCAATGATCCGAAAGGATACATGTTTGGCGTAGATATTCATACATCATTACCAATATTTTATGATCCTTTTACTTTAACAAATTCAAGGACAAGTCATAATATGGCAATCATTTCTTCTACAGGTGGAGGAAAATCATATACCATGAAAAAGATGATTGTAAATGAATATGGAAGAGGAACAAAAATATTTATATTTGATGCTGAAAATGAGTATAAAAAAATAGTTGAATCAAATAAAGGTGAATACATAGATCTTTATTCAAAAACTGGTGGAATAATTAATCCTCTACAGATTAGATTCATTCCATCTGATGATGAGAATCATGATACTAAGGAAACTGATTGTCCATTAGCTAAGCATTTAGGATTTTTAGAAGCATTTTTTAAAACAGCATTTGAAAGTATAAATGAAAAAGAATTAGTAATGCTTCTTGCAGTAGTTGAAAGTTTATATAATAAAAAAGGGATTTATAAAAATACATCTATAAATACTTTACAAAATATGAAGCCAGAAGATTATCCTATTTTTTCTGAGCTTTACGAATTTTTACCTGAATATAAGAAAAATGTTAAAAGTAAAGAAAAGGAAAAAATATTAGAGCAATTAGACATATTGTTATCAAGATTTTTAACTGGTACAGATTCATATTTGTTTGATGGTCATACTACTATAAATTTAAGTAATGATTTAATTGCATTTAATTTACAAGAACTTTTATATAGTGGAAATCAAAGATTAATAAACACTCAAACCTTGAATCTTTTAACATATTTAAATAATAGCATTGTATCAAATAAAATATTAAATGATAAGTTAAAGCAAGAAGATAAAAAACATGTAATGATTATTGCAGATGAATTTCATTTGTTTATAGATGAAAATAATTTTGAAGTATTAAGAAACTTTGGACAATTAGCAAGAAGAATCAGAAAATATTCTGGATCATTAGTAGTAGCTACTCAATCAGTAAAAGACTTTGTAGGTAGTCAATCCATATTAAGACATTCAACAGCTATATTTAATAACTGTCAATATCAGATGATAGGAATGCTTAAAGAGGATGATTTACTTGCATATTTAGAATTATTTAAGCAAAATCCATTAACTGATACACAAAAGAATTTTTTGATGTCAGCAAGAAGAGGAGAATTTTTACTTAATATAGATTCTAAAAATAGATTAAGAATATGGATTAGAGCAACAGAATTGGAAAGAGAAATGATGGGTGAGGGAGATTCTAAGTAAAATTATCTATAAATTATGATATAATAGAACTAACAGATAAATAGTAATTTATATAAAAGATTGGAGTAAAACTATGAAGCAAATATTTGAAAAAAATGAAACTTTATTTTGCATATTATTAATTTTATTGTATGTGATTATCAATTCATATTGTATGCAAAATTTTGGATTAACTGATTATAGAAGTGCAATTATTAATACTATTTTTTCTATTTTTTTAATTGTGCTTATGATTATTTTAAAAAGAACAAAATACTATGGTCTTACAAAAGTTATAAATCCAAAAAAATATTTATTCTTCATTCCATTAATCTTAATAGCAACTGTAAACTTGTGGAATGGAATTAATATTAATAATAGGACAAATGAAATTATATTTTATATATTAACTATGATAAATGTTGGATTTATTGAAGAAATAATATTTAGAGGATTTTTGTTTAAAATGATGGAAAAAGATAATATTAAAAGTGCCATAATAGTAGGTGCTTTAACATTTGGTATTGGACATATAATTAATTTGTTTAATGGTGCAGATATTATTCCAACATTAATGCAAGTATGTTATGCAACTGCTATTGGATACTTATTTGTTATTATATTTTATAAAAGTAAATCATTAATCCCTTGTATAATAACACACTCAATCACTAATTCTCTAGCAATATTTAATGTTGAAAACACCATATTAACATATATTGTTCCAATATTTTTAATAGTTATATCAATTAGTTATGCAATTTATATAAATAAAATCGTTAAGGATTAACACAAATTACAATTTATCTAACTCTACGGTTAGTTTGGTGTATTTTTATGAGATTTATATTAAAATTATTTACGAGGAGATGTAATTATGAATCAAGAAAAAATAGGAAAATTTATATCAGAACTTCGTAAAGATAAGAATATGACACAATTAGAATTATCTAATAAACTTGGTATATCAGATAGGACAATTTCAAAATGGGAAAATGGTAGAGGTATGCCTGATATTTCTCTCTTTGATCCACTTTGCAAAGAATTGAATATCTCTATAAATGAATTGTTAAAAGGTGAAAGAATAAAAAGTAATAAAAATGAAACACAAATAACTGCTGAAATATTGACAGAATATAGTAAATATTTGAAGAAAAAAGAAAGAAGAAAGATTACATCATTATTAGTTGTAATAGTTTTATTTATATTTATATTATTTTCAATCTTTATACTATTTTTTAACAAGACATTTTTTGGAACAATGTATAATTCGGATTTTATAAGTAATGTTAGTATTCCTATTCCTAAATTTTCTTATTATAGAGGCACGGGAGGAATGGAAGAATATACTACCAAATTGAAAACATTAAAACAACCAGATGAAATAAATGTTTTTATAGATCAATATTTAAGTTCTTTGGATATAATAAAATGTAATAATGAAACCTATTATTATAATAGTAGAAATGATTTTACAATAATTCAATATAGGGCAAATAATGATGGAATAGGATTTGTTAATACTATTTATATATCATACACAAATGGAAACATTTGTAATTAATGAATTATAACTTATTAAGCAGACTAGGGATAGTTTGCTTTTTTATTGGAGGTAGATAGATGAAAGATAAAAAGAAGAAAAGTAAATTATTAAAAATAGTTATGGGAAGTAGTTCAGGAATAGTAATTATGTCAATGATCATTATTATTCCTTGCTTGATGGTTTTAGATTTTTTTGGTGCAAATATAACAGATAATTATGTTGAAAATAATATGGATTATGCTGATATGTACAAAGAAACTCTTAATAAAGCAATAAAAAATGGATATGGATATGTTCCTTTAAATAGAATATTATATTTTTATTTGGAGGATGATAAATTATCTTTTTATGATATTTATATTGATAATATAAGTAAAGATGATAATAAATTATTGGCAATTAGTGATGTATGTTCGTTACCTAGATATAAAATATATGATGTATGTAAAAATGTTGATACAAGTGATCAGATTGATGAAGAACAAAATAAACCATTTTTTCCACCAATAGATTTTTCAAAAACAACTATAACTTCTTTTTTTATGGAGGAAAGAATAGTTTTTGGAAATGCAGATGTACATTCAGCTTGGGATCTAGCTTCTGGAAATAATACCCTTGTTAAAGCAACTTGTGATGGAATTGTAAAAAAAGTTAGTTTTCCGTATTCTGAAAATGTTACTGATACAAGTGGTGGAGGTGGAAATACTATTGTTTTTGAATGCCCTATAGATGATGAAATTACATACACAGTTACCTATGCTCACTTATATCCTAATTCTTCTAAAGTTAAAACTGGAGATTCAGTAAAATCAGGTGATGAACTTGCTGGAGTAGGAACAACAGGGTATTCAACAGGACCACATCTTCATTATCAAGTTCAACTAAATGGATCAAATGTTGATGGAATGAGTTTAATAGATTTTTCAGATAAACAACCGATTTATAATCCAGGACTAAATTTACCAAATCCTAATCCAAATTTTAATATAAATTATGGAGATAAGAAAATCCCATAGTTCATCCCATCTTAAATGCCTATAAAATAAGGCAATGTTAATTAGTTCATCCCATAATAATGGGATAATTTTGCAAGTGCAAAATAGGTTTGATATCACACTAAAGTCTTATAGAATAAGGCTTTTTTATGTGTGCTGATATCAACTTCTTATGCTCTTGAATTATTATTTTTAATAATTCTGAAAAAATGGGATGAACTAACCTATATTTGGGATAAGGAAAGGAAGATGTTATGCATAGATTTTTATTAAGAATTAAAGATATATTATTTCAGAGAATTAAAGTTGAAGCTGATTCCAGAGGAATAAGTATAAATGATATGATGAACGAAATAATTGAAATAGGATTGTTAACTTTGTATGAAAAGGAGGGAAAGTATGGAAAAATTAAGTTTAAATAAATTAATAGCAAATGACATAATTAATTATGGAATGGATAAAACAATGAGTTTTAACTATATGGTAAGTCTTAGTGATTTTCTTGATGATTATGATGATGAGGCTCGTGATTATATTAAATCTCATATAAATGGTATAATAGATGCCATACATCAAAATGAGAATGTAGCCCAACTTGATTATGATGAAACTAGATCTGAATTTGATATGGTATTCTACTTTGATGGACTAATGTCAGATTTAGATAAAGAAGTTTATGAGAAAGCTAAAGAACTAGGTTATGATTTTGAATTAGATGAATTAAGAGAAATTTCCTATGATATTCAAAATTCAGATATTTATGATAATTTAATTATGAATGAAATTCTTGAACATTCAAAAACTATGGGAAGAGAGATATAAATTATGATAAGAACTCATATTTCTATTCCAAATGAACTAGATGTAAAAGTGAAAGAATATTGTAATTTAAATAATTTAAAATATTCTAAAGGTGTAGCAGACTTGTTAGTTTTAGGATTAAGTAATTTAGATATCAATAAATTATTAGTAGCAAACAATAAACTACTTAATAATATTTCTTCAAGACAAGTATATATTAGAGATCTTATAGAACAATTTTATTCGGATATGGAAATAGAAAATTTATCTATTCCAAACAAAAATAAAGCATTACAAAGTTTTAAACTAGATAGAAGTAGGGATAAGTATAATGATTAATACACCAAAAGTAGTAATTATGAATATGTACACTCCTAGTTATAAAAATTTGAATCAAACATATTCTTCAAAAGAAGCTGTTTATGATTCAACAATGAATATGTTTGATTATTATTCTGATAATAAGAAAAAAGCTTTTTTTATGCTCGATTATTTTAGTGGTAAGTTTGGTAAGGATAAAGAAATGAATATAATGTTTGAAAATGGTAAATATGCTACTAAAGATGAAATAGAAAAGAGAAAAAAGCAGTATGCAAAATATATTGAAAATTCTAATATTAATAAATTAGTTATATCATTTCCAGAAGGATATCTAGAAGAGAATGTTGATATAAAAGAATTTGAGAAATCTTTAGCAAAACACATAATTCCCATGTTCTTAAAAAAATGTGGTTATGATGATATAAAGAATATGAGTTATCAATTTTCATTACATACGGATCAAGATAACTTGCACTTTCATTTATCTTTTGCTGAAAAAAAACCTAATTATAAATCTTATGGAAAAGAATTAAAGTATAGACATGCTGGAAAATTAACCCAAAAAGAGTTAGGATTTTTAAAAAATGAAATAGAACATTATATTGAAAAAGAAAAAGTATTTACTCCGTTACTAACTAGAACTAATAAGGAATTAGATAATTTAAAAAAATATTTTAATCCTAAAGAGAAAAACTTTATACTTAAAAATAGAGATGATATCCTTTTAGAAGATAAAATCGTGAGATTAGGAGAACTATTATCTAATGAGAGGGATAATAGTAACCAACGAATAAAATACAATTCTATTAGAAACAAGGAAATTCAACAATTAACTAATGAGATTAAGAAACAATTATTTTCAAAAGATTCTGAGTTTAAAGAAGAGTATAAAGATTTTAAGAAATCCTTGAAAGAAATAAATAATTATTTCATATCTGTAGCAGAAAGCAATAATATAAAAACTGTAGATAATTCTTTAATTAAGAATAAAGAAAAATATTTTAATAACTATGTAATGAATGCAATAGTTAACCATGCCTACTATCAGAATAAACATCCAAAAATTACCGAGAATGATTTATTAAGAGAAATGGTATATAATGAATATAAGAAAAGAAAAAGACAAACTAGATATAATATTTTATCTAACTATTTATCTTCAAATATTAGAAGTAATCAATTTAGAAATAAGTATCAAATAAGACAAGCTGTAAGAAATATAAATAATGAATTAGAAGAAGCTGAAAAAGAATTTGAAAAGTTATTTTCTAACGATAGTGAATATACTAAATAAAACAAACTTTTAATTCCTTTAACATTTGTATAAAAAACATCTTGCGTTTTATGTCGAATTATGATATTATGAATATGTGGTAAAGATAAATCCTTTATCATTGTTAAACCATTTAACTGTACTACTCATGCAACCTCCTTTCCAAGGTGCAGTAGTGCAAGAAGTACAATAGTCGCTAGTATAGGACTATTTTTATTTTGGAAAAAATTAATTTGAAAATTCAAGATGTAATTTCTTGAATTTTTTTTGAGAGGAGATGATTTAATTGTTTATAGATAAAAAGTTATGGGATGAATTAGTAGATAAATTCAATGTATTATATCATGGTTATGATACATTTAGTGATGACACTCAAACAATTATAGATGATATAGATATTTGTATTGATGATATAAAAAGTCACAATTCAAATAAGATATATGTTATTACGAATAATGCTGTAGTAGATCATGAAATAGATTATTGCATTTATGATGTAACAACTAATAAAGATGAAGCTAAAAAGATATTTGAATGTGCTGTTCGTGATGCCAAAACAGATGCAGATTTTGATGATTTAAATGCTATAGATGTAAATGATGATTCAAATATGGATTATGCTGAAGAATGGGTTTATTCCGAAACGGAAGATTCTTTTGAACTTTATTTAAATGGTGAATATAGTTCTAATAACTTTTCCATTCAAATTTTAGAATATGACATTAATCAATCTAAGGATTATTTAAAGTTATTAGATGAAGCAAAGGATATAGAACTCTAACGAGTTCTTTTCTTATGGAGGGAGATGTTATTTATGGCTTTATATAATGTAGAAGTAATTGAAGAATTAAGTAGAGTAGTAGAACAAGAAGCTGACTCTTATGAAGATGCAGAAGAGTTGGTTGCTACTAGATATGCAGATGAAGATATTGTGTTGGATTGGAATGATTTGAATTATACCAAATATAAACCTTATCCATCACAAAATATTGCAGATGATTTTGATATTAATATAAAATATAATTCAAAAGAAAAATATGTTGTTATTAGTGATCGGTATGAATCACTTGTTACAAGAGATTGTAAAACTATTGAAGATTTGAATATTATTGTAAAAGATTTTTTAGAGGATTACCCTGAATTAGAAGAGGTAAAGGCCGAAGAAAAAAATATGGAGGTGTAATATGAATAAAATATTTGTAAATTGTGGAGGGTCATTATATCAATATGATTCTAAAGAAGAAGTAATGAATTTTTTTGAAGATTGTATATCTGGAAGTGAAGGATCTGAAAGAGAAAGATATACTAATATATATTTTTCTGTTAAAGAACATTTAAATGATAATAAACGATGCTTTACTGATGGAACTTCATACATATATGATAGTGATATTGATCCAAATGAAATCGATAGTCTAGATGAAAGCTTATTAAAAGCAAATTTTAAAGTTACTAAAGAAGATTTATTACTATTTAAGGCTAATAGATGTTTAGCAATTAATCATAGTAGAATTTATCCAAGAACAATGGAAAGATATAATAATTTTGAAGAACTATATGATGATTACTTATCTAAATCAAAAGATAGGTATTTTTATTTGTTTGAAAATGATAAGATTATTTGTTTTGATACAACAGCATCAGGTTCTGATAAATATTGGTGTGAGGAATTTAAATTAGAAGATTATGAATATGCTAATAAATGGTTAAATAACGAAATTGAGTATGAAGATTATTTAAATAAAACTGAAATTGATTTAAATAAAATAACTGTTAAAGATATGCTTGATTATAAGCTAGAAGATGATGGATCATCTACTGGAGGATTATCATTTGCTGGTGAAACATTAAAGGATTTTTTAGATGAAGAATTAGAAGAACTTAACTTAGAAGATAGTTTAGATACATCAATTTTTTGGATTAATGATAGATTAAAAGTTTGTGGTGTTAAAGAAATAACAGTATCGGATTGTATAGGTTATTTTAATTCTAAAAATGAGGAGGATATAGAATTATGAAATTATTAACTAAAGAATTAGAAGAAAAGTTTAAAAAATATCCTTTTGGTTCACAAGATGAACTAGGAGGTAAAGCTGAAGTATTAGTAAAATATTTTAATCCATGTGGAGCAGGTACTTGGCTTATTACGGAAGCAGATAAACAAGAAAATGATTGGATTCTATTTGGATATTGTAATATTACTGATTGGGAATGGGGAACTGTATCCTTGAATGAATTACAAAATTATAAAGGTCCACTTGGATTAGGAATAGAAAGAGATTTATATACAGGTAATTGCAAGTATATTAAAGATTTTGTAGATTATCCTTATGATAAAGATAAAATTGCTTTACGATCAGGGTATTATTTTTTAGATGTAGAAAAAGATAGAATTTCTTTCTTTGATAAATTAGTAAAAACTAATGATAAAGTAAAAATTCATGATGAAGAACTAGATTTATATGATGCTCATGATATAAATACTGCTAAAGAAGTGGATGATTTCTTTGGAAATAATATGGGATATTATATTGATGATTATTTAGTAAATAATAAAGCTTCTGATAAAGAGCCAGAACTATAATTGGAGATAATTATGTATGAAGATTATATAAAAGATTTAGAATCCAATTTATCATTTACTTATGGGGATAATATAACAGATTATGATTCAGGTTATATATGTGATGTTTTTTCTGAAATAGCAAATTCCAATGTTGATATTTACACTTCGGATTTATTTGATTGGGGTAAATCTAATTTATGGTATATAGATGAAGCAACAAAAGAATTCGGTGATCCACATGATATTCTAAAACAATTACAACAAGCTCAATATTATGCTTACGAACAAGAACTTTATGAAAATAAAGATGATGTCATTAAATATTTTATGTATTCATACATGCAAGAAAATAATATTAAAGCAATAGATAATTTTGAATTAGTTATTGATAATTATGCAAAAGATGTAGATACAAACTTTAGACTTGAAGATGTAATACAATTTTGTAAAGATTTAGAAAACAGTTATGAGATAGTATGAATTCTTTATATATTATAATTGCAGTAGTAATGGTTATTTTCTTGCTAGGGTTTATATATATTGAACCTATATTAATGAAGCATAAAGTAAAAAATGATAATGAATATGGATCAGCTAGATTTAGTACAAAAAAAGAAATAAGCAAGAACTTTAAAAAAGAAAATATTAATCATATAAAAGAGGCTGGATTTCCAGTTTATTTTAGTGATAATTTAAAGTATGTTTATTTTGATAGAGAAACACCTCACTATGTTTATTTGGGATCTACTGGTAGTGGTAAATCAGTAACAGCAGTAATTCCTACTTGTACATTTATTTCAAAGGCAGAAAAGAAGAGAAGTGTTTTTATAACAGATCCAAAAGGTGAAATATATCAGACAACATCACAAATGTTTAAAAATCAAGGATATAAAATAATAACTATAGATTTTAGAAATCCAGAATTGTCAAATAAAATTAATATTCTAGAACCTATAATAAGAGAATATGAAGATTATATCAAAAATGAAAAAGAATCAAATGAAGTTGAAAATAAAATTCAACCTTATTTATCTCAAAATCAATTTTTATCAAATAAATTAAAGAAAATTAAACTTAAAAAAGTGGATATAGAAAGAATTTCTAATAAGATAAGTGAAAATGAGATTATAATTGATGATTTAACTAACAAGAGAAATGGATTTAATAATAATGCCATGTCTAGTTATGCAGAAACAAATAGATTAATATCTTCTTTAGCTACAATGGTGATGCAGGAAAAGAGTGAACAAAAAGATCCATTTTGGAATGATTCAGCAAAGAATTTATTAGAAGGAATAATTGGATTCTTTTTAGAGGAATATAAAGCAGGTAATATTACTAGAGAAAAGATAACAATGACAAGTATTAGAAAATTTCAAAACAGTTCTATGGAAGAGAATAACTTTAAAAAATTTAAAGATTATATCAACACAAAGGAATATGGAAATAAATCAAAGGATGCTTTAATAAGTATATTAAGTGCAAGTGATAATACTTATAAATCAATCACAGCAGTATTTGGTCAAAAAATGAACATCTTTGATGACATAAATGTTGCTAATGTTACAAGTACTAGTGATTTTGAATTTAATGAGTTAGGAAAAAGTCCAGTAGCATTATATGTTATTGTTCCAGATGAAGATAAAACATACTTTACCTTAGTAACGATCATAGTAGGATTACTTTATAGGGATTTAGTAAAACTTGCAAATAGTACAATTAACAAGAAGTTACCCTATGAGATTGATTTTATTTTAGATGAGTTTGCTAACTGTCCTCCACTTGCTGATATTGAAGCAATAGTATCTGTAGCAAGATCAAGAGGTATGCACTTCCATTTTTTTATTCAATCATTTTCTCAGTTAGATAATGTTTATGGAAAAGATGTTGCTCAAATTATTTTAGATAATTGTGGATTGGTATATTTAAAAACAAATACACAGGAAACGGCTGAGGCAATTTCTAAAAGGTTAGGAAAGAAAACTATTGAATCTAATAGTGTTAGACAATCAATGTCTTTAATGAATTATAATGGTGATAAATCTACTAATTTAATTGGTAGAGATTTAATGACACCAGAAGAGGTTAAGCAATTACATTATAAAACAATCATTTTTCCTATAATCGGATTTCCTATATTTCGAGATACAATACTTTATAATAAATTTAGTTGTTATGAAGCAGGAACAGTGGAAAGAGTATCAATTCCATTAAAAGATTTATCATATACATATTATACTGTTGAAAATATCAATCACGAAATAAAAAATAAAAGATCTAAAGATAGTAAAGTTGCAAGGGAATATCAAGAAGCTTTGGAACTATCTGATAGAGAAAATTTAAAGCCACTAGAAATTGTAATAGAAAAAATATTTAAAACAGATTTTGATATTAAATACAATAAAACTGCAAATTACAGAGTTTATATGAATGTTGTATTAAATAGAAGTTTAAAGCAAAAAGATAAATCGTTGTTAAATACAAAAATAAAGGCAGAATTTTATCATTTGGAATTGAAAGAACAAAATGATAAAACAATAATTAATATTTATAATGAAAATCCTAATTTAAGTTTAGGTATGAAATAGGCTAGTTGTAATGACTAGCTTCTTTTTTTATGGTATAATATTTAGTATAAACGGAGCAACAAATAGTAATTTGTAGAGGTGTTGTATGAAAAAGAAAATAATTATAATTTCAGTAGTAATAATTTTAGTAGTTTTATTATTTCCAATTAGAAATCAACTAAAAGATGGTGGCACAGTAGAATATAAAGCATTAGTTTATAAAGTGTCTAAGGTTCATAAGCGTTCAGAAACATACCATGAAGATGGCATTAAAATTGAAATTCTAGGAAAAGAACTATTTAACAATGTTAAGGCTAAACTTATTGAAAAAGATCCACCATTTAGTGAAGAAAAATTGGGTAATATGGCATTAGAATACTTTTTTGAAACTACACCAGAGTGGACTCTAGATCCAAATGTATCAAAAGATGAATATCATCTTGGTATGGCTTATGATATAGAAAGATATCAAAAGCAAGATATGGTTGTTATTGAGATTAGGCATATACATAACAATATTAACAATACTTTAGATGCAAGATATTATATAAATATTTATACTGCAAAAGGGTTTGATGATTCAGGAAATGAAATAGATTTAAACTTATAATTACAAATTACAATTTGGAGAGGAGAGTTAGTATGGAAATACCTAAGATTTTTAGTAAGGGAGATATAATACGAACAAATCCTAAAGAAGGGTTTTATGGTATAGCGATAGTTTTAGATGATGGAAGAAAAATTGAATTGCAACCAAATATTATAAGCAAACCATTATGTCATATTGCAATCACACCATATATATTTGATTATGAGTTTGATATAGAAGCTATTAGAGATTTAAAACTAGAACCTTTGATTTTTACTCAATATCAAATAGTAAATGGAGAAAAACTATTTCTTCGTAATAAATTATGTATTGATATATATACAAATAAAAATAAGCCCAAACTTCCAGTAATTGGAAAGATTGATCCAAAACTTATTTATGCAGAAGAATTACAATGGAAACCACAATTTGATAAATTTTGTTTAAGTGGTGATCCTAGTTCGAGTTTAGGTCGAGAAGCATATATAAATTGGCAAAGGAATAATAGTTAATTACAAATTATAATTTGAAAGTGAGATGAGAATATGGGATTTGATTTAGGACATACAATAAGTTCAATATCAAAACTTGCTTTACGAACTAAAAGAAGAATTGATAAAAATAACGAATTAAATATAAAAGTATATGAATTATGGATGGATCATACTTATAGAACTTACGAGCCAACACCTAAAGATGGTTATAAGTCATATATGTTTGATGGTGTACCAGTAAAAGAAAGAACATTTGACAAAATATATCCTAGTAAATACAAAGATGAAATAGATAAGCCTATTGGGGATGTATTTAGTGTTGAGATTAGTTCTTTTATCCTTAATGAGAAAAGTTATAAGGTTTTATATCCATATTTGAAAAATCATTCTCAAATATTCAAGATAAAAAGTGATAATAAGATATTTTATGTAGTAAATGTCATTGATATAATTGATTGTCTTAATTATGATGAATCAGAATTAAAATATTTTTCTTCTTCTGGTAGGGTAATGGATGTTGAAAAATATGTATTTAAAACTGAAAAATTAAAGAACGCAACTATTTTTAAATTACCAGAATTTCCAAAGTCAATATCTTATGTTACAGAAGAATTTAAAAAAGCTGTAGAAGAAAACAATATAAAAGGTTTTAAGTTTAAAGAATTGTAATTCTAATTAAAAGTGAGGTGCAAATTTTATGGAATTAGTTGATTATACAGGGAAATTAAATAGTCATAATGAATATTTACAAATAATAAATCAATTAGAAAATAAATGTAAATATATTGAATATGTTTTAGTAAATCAAGATGAAATAAAGTTTGTAGAAAAGTTTGAAAACCTTATTGTATCATTAGAGCAAAAAAATAAATGGTGGGGAACAGAATCTAGCAAGAAAAATAAGGTATATAAAATAAAATCATCAAAAGAGATTTTTAAATATCTAAAACAATTTGAAACATTTTGCAAATACACATTATCAAAAGATGGTGATATTGTAGAAGATACTGACTTTGGAACAAATGATATTGCTTTTTTTGATGATAAGGAAATGCCATTATTATTTACTACTACACACGAGGGCTATATAATAATTAGAGATGATTTACTTAAATAAATTACAATTTAGGAGTGAGGACTATGGGTTTATTTAATCAATTTAAGAAAAATAATAAAAATAATGACTTGGCTAAAGAAACTATTGAATCTGTTTTGAGTCAATTTAATAATAAGGATGATTTTCTTGATACCTTAAATAAAGCAGGTAGAGATATTATTAGTTATATAATTTCACACGAAGATGAAGATAAGGCTTTAAATGTATTAGAAATGATAGAAGATGTTAATAGAGAAGATAAACTTGGGAATACTTATCTCACTATTGCTTGTTTGGAGCATAAAGTAAAAGTAATCGAAAAGTTACTTGATATGGGAGCTAATCCAAATCATAAAACTTTTCCTTTACTTAAAGCGTTAGGTAAAAAAAATAAAGAGAATTCTACAATATTAAAAATATTTATAAAATATAATGTGGATTTAAAAATGGATATTCATGGAAGTACATTAGAAGAAATGATCCGTTCATTTG